>JANQSK010000900.1 GCA_028284105.1 Anaerolineae bacterium | reverse complement strand
TTGTCTCCTCTGGAGCGACAATATGCCTTGAATGAATGCCTGTTCGCTGAACAATCCATTCGTTGCTGGTGTCTACCATTTTCTCTAAATCAAAGTTGGTTAAGATTTTTTCAGGGACGTAAGAGCCCCATCCCGTAATACGGCCGTATTTTCTCTCCATGCTTGCCTCCAAAGGTGATCTTCAAGGGGGTTTGTAGTTATTTTGGAACATCACCACTACTTCTTCCTACAAAAGCAGTTAACATCAAATTCTACCCTCTCTTCTATAAACACAAAATGTCGCCATTGGTTGTAGGCAAACAAAAAAACGGCCGTTTTGGGAAACGGCCGTTTTTATAAAATGTTTTCTAAATTTAGATATTAGTCAACGCGTTCAACTGTTACAGAAGCGACTGGGCCATCCCAATCGTGAATTGCAACCAAGTCGTTACCGCCGGCAACACCTGCATGGTGGAAAATGATGCCACCTTCAGCCAATGCTGGGTTTGTTTCGCCTGTACCTGCATCATCAGAACCGACACCAATCAAACCTTGGCAAGGAGGAACCATATCAGCAAAATCTTCGGTGTTGATTTCTGTACCTGCGTCATAACCGTAGGTGTAATAGGTTGCTGGGACATTCAATTGCTTTGGCAAACGAACGGTGTCTAATCCGGTGAAGCCATCATTGGTGCAAATTAACATGCTTGCCCATGATAATCCGTTTTGTCCAGGAGCGGCGTCAATATAGAATGTCGCGCTGCTTGGGAATGGGGTTCCACCAGGATTGGCAGCAGGAACCAATGGCGCATCACCAACGAGGTATTCATGAACTTCTGAGCTGCCAGAAAGAGCGTCAATCATTGGGCCAAGATTTCCATTTTCAGCAATTTGTTGGATAGCTGGATTTGCAGCTTGTCCGACATCGAACATGCCAATATTTAAGCTATGGGTTGCTAAAAGAGGTGGGGTTAAAGGTTGACCATCTGTGAGGTTTGTAATGGTCACTTTGTAAGTGCGTGTGTGAGAGGCTTGGCTCACGCTTGCTGTTACAAAAATTCCGATAACAATCAATAAAAACAAGGCTGTTACTTTAAACTTCTTTTGCATCTTTATTATCTCCTTATGAATAGACCAAGCAAGCAATGGACATGAGGCTTGCTGCACAACTGGTGAACAAATTGGTCTTTGTTCAATTCGTTTATAAGCACTTGATATCTAGATTAAAGGGGGATCATTTCGCAAAAATTTCGAGATCGTTACCACTTTCTTGTTAAATTCTTGCGATTTTCTAACAAGATTTTTGCTTAACAGAATAAATTTAATTGACATCATGCCTTTTTGGCTAAAACAAAAAAAGGCTGGCTCTTTTTGAGCCAGCCTTTTAATTTATTTCAGATTTGTATATTGCTTAAGGGAGCAATGGTGACAATACGGCCGTTCCTGAAGCGATTGAGCCAACGTTGTTGCCAGCATATTGTGCGATTGCGGGTGCACCTGGGTCGATGATTTCACCAACAACTGGTTTGTAAGCAAATGGTGCAGGGCTGTTATCTGGATAAGGTTCAATCGAGATGACTGCCACGTAACCGGTTAAATCAATTGCAGGATTAACGAAGTCTTGACCTGGGAATGGTGGTGTTGCGTCTGGGCCAGCATATGGGCCACCTGCATCGCTATCAGCAGCAGCAACATCTGTGAATGTACCAGTAGAAATTGGGCCTTCAGGGCCTACAACCCAACCTTCATATACCCAACCGGCTGGCAATGTTGGTAAGTTCAAACCAGGGCCTGGGCCTGCTGCTGGATCAATCCACCAAATACCGTTGGTGTATGGAGTAGCACCACTTGCGTCAGAAGGTACAGCCAAGAAGAAGGTGCCATCTGCGTCAGCAAAATCGCTACCCAATGCAGCTGGATGTTCGGTGCCTAAACGAGCGTGACGGCCGTTAAACTCACCAGCCAAAACGTGGGTATCACTTGGGGCTGGATCTGGATCAGGATAAGGTTCAATTGTTAAAACGAATGCATCAACATAGCGTGGATTTGCATCAGCTACAAAATCATACTGACTCAAGTTGCCAGCATCATCAATGCTAAAGATACCTGTTGAAATAGGAGCACCATTTACAATTGCCCACCCTTCGTAGACAAAATCCTCACCTAAGTCTTCTAAACCATCTATATTAATGGTGATAATCGTTTGAGTAATGCGAGCAGCTTGCAAGCTGCTGGTAAGACCAAAAATCAAGCCTAAAACAAGTAATGCGAATGTACTTCTTTTGATAAGCTGTTTTCTCATTTGAGTTAATCCTCCACAGATTAATGTTGTCGCTTTGATGAAAGAAATTGCTTATTCCGCGACGTAAATTATTTCAATGGGCATCATCTTAGAAGTCGATTCTTATCAAGAAATTTCATGAAACTTACTCATTGCTTACTGAAATATTATGGTTTAATTACGTTTTTTTTGATCGGGCGGTTAAGGTAATTTGAGTTACATCATTTTTTTGGAGATGCTTGTTTTGGCGCAATTTGAACGCATAAATTATAAAGAACCACCACATCAGTCACTATCCTGTCACGCAAGAATGGAAAATTGTTAGAAGAAAAATCAATCAGAAAAGGAGAGTTAAATGGATCAAAACAGTTCTTTATCTCAGATGAATACCCCGGGAGTTTATGTTCAAGAACTCCCAGGCGGGTCTCGCCCCGTCCATGCAGTTGGTTCAACAACGGCAGGTTTTGTCGGTCAATCGCCTGATTACCAAGAGAAAAATATCAAGCCTGAAGACTTAACGGCTCTCCGCATTGACAATTGGACTCAATTTAAAAATCAATACTTTAAGGCGAAAAATGCTTGGACAAATCTAGCACATGCCGTTTATGGGTTCTTTCTCAATGGGGGCTCGCGTTGTTGGGTGGTCGATATTGGGGATGCTACCGATGCTAATGGTGTTACAAACGGTTTAAACACCCTAGCAGCCATCGATGAAATTGCGATTGTGGCAGCACCAGGCTTCACAGAGGATACACATTATGCTGCTATTGTTGGGCACTTCTCAAGCAATGGATTGACCGATCGGGTCGCAATTCTAGATGCCCCACAAGATGCAAACGACGCTGTTAAACTGAGTAATTTAGATACAAAGTCAGCTCAAACAGCCCATGGCATGACCACAATGTATGCACCTTGGCTCAAGATCGCCTCGCCAACACCCTCTAAAGATAAAGATGGTTTCACCGTCATGGGTGAAACGATTGAAGTGCCTCCTTCCGGGCATGTTGCTGGTATTTGGGCCAGAAGTGATGGTCTACGCGACGTTTCCAAAGCACCAGCGAATGAAATTGTGATGGGTGCTGTTGGGCTTACTCACAAAATCTCAGACCAAACCCAGGGTCAAATGAATAATAAGGGTATCAATGCCATTCGTTATTTCAAAGATAATGGTATTTTAGTTTGGGGTGCACGCACCTTGGCAACTGATCAAGAGTGGCAATATCTCAATGTACGCCGCCTGTTCAATATGATTGAAGAATCAATTGCTGAAAGCACCCGCTGGGTTGTGTTTGAACCAAACGACGAACTGCTTTGGGCT
>JANQSK010000893.1 GCA_028284105.1 Anaerolineae bacterium | reverse complement strand
TGAGTGATGTGGGTCAATTTCAGAAACGCCGTGGGTCATCCATTCCGCGATCAAGCGACCAACACCTGGCCCTTCTTTAATCCAAACAGCTGCTGCTGACCAGAGGTTTTTTACTTCGATGGTTTCACCCAAGATGGGGGCACCGTCTGGTGTGAGAGAGAGTAAGCCATTGATTGCGTACCGTTGCCCAGCCCGCTCGTCGCCTAAGATTTCTGGCATTAATTCAAGAGCTTGCTCCAATTGAGGGTCAAAATCATCTTGGGTAAATGGCAGCTCTGTTGGGGAAAGGGATGATTCTTCAATTGAAGGAATTTCATCTGGCATATGTAAGATGGCGCGGTGAGCGTAGGAGCCCACTTCCATGTCGCTACCGTGTTGACGTTCGTAGCAGAAGGTGTCCATGTCGCGAACAATTGGGTATTCAATTTCACCTTTGGTGTCTTTGAACTGTTCCAATGGGCCTACGGTGATCATTTGGTGAACGGCTGGTGTCAACGGAATCGTAGCTCCTGCCATCTTTGCGATACGAGGGCTCCAACAGCCACAGGCGATGATGACGTATTCAGTTTCAATACGACCTTGATCGGTTACAACGGCCGTTACTTTGCCATCTTCTACTTCAATATCGCGCACTTCATTGTTCGGTGAGGTGACTAAAGCTCCCCTTTCAATGCCGTAGTCACGCATAATGGTGCCAGCGCGAAGCGAATCAACAACACCAACCGAAGGAGTATAGAATCCACCTAAGATAATTTCTTCGTTGATATAGGGGACAAGTTCTTTTATTTCGGGGACTGTTAACAGTTTTGATTCAATTCCCCACGCCTTGGATGAAGCCATACGACGACGAAGCTCTTCCATGCGTTCTTCAGTTCGTGCCACTTCAATGCCACCACATTCAGTGAAAACACCAAGCTCTTTATATTGCTTCATGCTGTCCAAAGTGAGCATAGCCATCTCTTTGCTATGGTCAACGGGGAAAATAAAGTTAGACGCGTGTCCTGTAGAACCGCCTGGGTTTGGCAATGGCCCTTTGTCTACCATCACCATATCGGTCCAGCCGAGCTTGGCAAGGTGATAAACAATGCTGTTGCCAACAATACCTGAGCCGATAATGACGACTTTGGCTTTACTGGGTAGATTACTCATTTAGTGATTCTCCTTGTGATTAACGGCCGTTTGCTGGGTAATTAGGTAATTGGGGTAGTAAGTCTAGGTTGCTCGGTTCAATTACCAATTACCAATCTCATAATTGCTCAATTGCCCAATTACTAACAAGAGCCGTTTTTTAACATCTGAATTTTCCAGCGGAATTAAAATTCTGGTGGAATTTCTTCTTTTCTTTTTGCCATGAAGGCTTGTAACGCTTCATCAATGCCGGGATCAAGAGCCGGAGCTTGATAAGATTTCAAAAGTTTTTTGTAATATTTGTTTGCATGTTGAGCGGCTGAATTTGACCCTTGCTCATACCACGTTTCATATGGCTGATAATCCATAATTTCGGCACGATGGAAAGCAGTGCGGAAATTAGCCATGGTGTGGTCTGTGCCTAGGTGATGACTATCTACAGGGGTGGTGCGAAGGGATTCTATTGCCATGCCATTTTCTGAAAGGTCTATGCCTTCAAGGAATTTGTGATACATCCCTAAGAGCTGCGAATCCAACACAAATTTTTCATATCCTGATGCTAAACCACCTTCGAGCCAGCCAGCAGCGTGAAGTACAAAGTTGACTCGACCTAAGACGGCTGGTTTGAACATTTGGGTTGATTCATAAGCAGCCTGTGCATCTGGGATTTTTGAGGCTGTAAATGTGCCACCACTGCGGAAAGGAAGGCCGTGTTTACGGGCTAGCTGTCCTGCTGCATAGAGATTAAGCTGGCTTTCAGGGGAACCAAAAACAGGTGCGCCACTTTGTAAATCAATATTGGTTTGGAAAGACCCAAAGATGACAGGGCAACCGGGGTTTACCATTTGGACATACGCAATTCCCGCGAGTGATTCAGCGTTCATTTGGATCAGGGTGCCCGCAATGCTGACTGGTGCCATTGCTCCTGAGAAAAGAAACGGTGAAATGATCATCGCTTGGTTTGCTTTGGCATAAACATTCATGGCGCCAAGCATGCGATCATCGTAGCGTCGCGGACTGCTAACATTAATAAGACTAACAAGAGCTGGATTTTTCCGAATTTCATCAGCACCGTATAAGATTTCAGCCATGGCGACGCTGTCCGCGGCATTATTGCCGGTGGTAACAGATCCCATAAATGGTTTGTCGCTATATTTGATGTGGCTGTAAATCATGTCAAGATGACGTGTATGTGTCG
>JANQSK010000890.1 GCA_028284105.1 Anaerolineae bacterium | reverse complement strand
TGTGCCTTCTGGTAGCTCACGGACTTCGGCAATGCGCCCCATCACTTTTTCCCCTGGTAGATGACCACCGGTGCCCGTTTTTGCCCCTTGGCCCCCTTTAAAGGGGAATGGCTGCACATTCTTCACTTTATCAATGCTCCAGCCAAAACCACCTGAAGCCAGTTCATAGAAATATTTGCTATTGGCCGCTTGCTCTTCGGGAAGCATCCCGCCTTCCCCTGAACAGATGCCCGTTCCAGCCATTTCGGCACCCATCGCTAATGCAACTTTAGCTTCTTCGCTCAAAGCACCAAAGCTCATATCACTTACAAAAAGCGGAATGTCAAGTTTGAGCGGCTTTTTGGCATTTGGGCCAATAATCAATTCAGTGCCTATAGGATGATCGTCGAGCAACGGCCGTCTAGCCAACTGCGCCGTTAAAATCTGTAAATCATCCCATTGAGGTAGTTCTGTGAGTGACACGCCCATCGCAGACACTTGGCCATGATGTCCCCACTTTTTCAGCCCATTTTTTGCTAATGTCCTGATGTATTTATTGTGTGGCTCATCTGGCGTACCGTGTAGATCTTCATAAAGACCTAGATAGGCATCACGCTGGTACGGCTGTGGGCTTTTGACTTCCCATTGAGCAATCTCGTCAGCGTCGACGTAAACGGCATCTGTATCTGAATCAATCCAAGCGGAAAATTTATCTAGAACCTCTTCGTTGTTGTAGCTACTAACACCCGTGTCATAGCGGTAATCCCAATTATGAACACCACAAATCAAATCATCACCGTTGATGTGTCCATCTGAAAGGAGTGCCCCGCGATGAAGACAACGGCCATATAAAACTGACACACTTTCGTCATATCGAATAACCACTAAATCCACGTTGCTCACCAACGCATATTGAGGGTCTCGATCAGGCAGTTCACTCCAAGTGGCAACCTTGGCTTTATTGACAACATCTGCAATGGGGTTCATTCGATTTTCTCCTAGTTTAAGCTTAGGGGTCGGGGATCAGGGATTAGGGATTGGAGTAGTCTCTCATTAATCCAACACCTAATTACCAATATTCCAAATAATTATAAATAACGTTCTGCTAAATAACGGCCGTAATATTGTGGCCAATTTGCGCCGGGTGCATTGCTGGCAAGATCACGTTCCATGGTGATTAAGAGATAAACAAGCTCGCTCTTGGTAAATGATGCATTAAGCAGTGTATTGAGCTTCTCCACCATATATTCCGCATACCAAATTGGCCAATCGGGATCAGCCCCATCAGTTTCAATATAGGCTTGATGATGTGCATGCCCAGCCTCTTGGAAAAATTCTGCGATCTCTTGAATCACGTCACTCATATGTTTCTCCTGGTTTGAGGATTAAGGGGTTAATCCAAATCGTCAATCCCAAATGCTTTTTCGCCAGCTTCTATTTCAACTTGAAGCCAATTTTCCTGTGGGGCCAATGGGCATACCCATTGATCGTTGTAGGCGCAGGACGGATTATAGGCAAAATTAAAGTCAAGTAAAATCTCATTTGTATTTTGAGATAGATCTGCCCCTTTAATCGCATCATACAGGTATCTACCGCCCCCGTATGTCGTTTTTCCGTTAGACAAATCACGGAAAGGGAGAAACAGTCCGCCGCCATATCCTTGCACCCAATAAAGCTGAAGACTCAACGGCCGTTTCCCAAGCTCAAATTCTACGTCTGCAAAATGCTTAAATCGGAATAGGCCCTCAGGTAAGTCAAGCTCGTAAGTTTTGGAAGAAACGGCCGTGTTGACCTGCCCTATCACACGCAACTCAGGATTATAATCAAAATATTGAACGTGATTAAACGTTTCCAATTGGGCTTCTGAGAGGGGAGTTTGTGAATGAAAACGAAACAATTGATCACGCTTGGCTCTGAAATCACACCAGGCATCATTTCCATTATTATTGCGTCGAATATCCGCATACATCTCTGAAACCTGACGACGCCAATCTGCTAAATACAACACATCATTACTGCTACCAACCGACATAAATACTCCTTAATAATTAGAAAAAAAGGGGAAAAGGTTCGGTTTTTAGATAGCTTAATCGGCTCGATTCTTACATCTTGATTGAGTGGCGTTAAAAGAAAAAAGGATAATTCAGATGTGTGAACCACATCTGAATTATCCTTATCGATTTAATACTTGAAGATTAACGAATCAATCTTCAACCTAATTGACTACGGCGTTGATGCAGGCTCAACTAAATGCATTTGTTGGTCAGCCGTGACCACACCTAAGTTTTCAACCTCACCATTTGGCCATTGAACGGTCACAGTCGCAGAAGTCTCGCTACCTAAACCAAAGAGGGCAATACGTTGATCACCACCACCATGGGTTGGCCCTGTGCTGATTTCACGCATTTGAGTGACACCATTTGCAGTCACAATGATTCGGGTTCCAATACCATCTCGGTTACTTTCAGTTCCTTCAACCGTAAAGGTCAAGTAATGATTACTGTTACCTTGATCGGTGTTCGCGTTCATGTAAAGTGCAAATGGTTCACCATAGTTCCCCACAAACACATCCATCCAACCATCGCCATTGAAGTCAGCAATAGAAACGCTGCGAGCACGTCCATCATCATTCAAACCACTTTGCGTGTTGTAGTTTGTAAATGAACCTGTCCCATCATTTTGCAAGAAGTAATTTTCTGCTGGGTCAGAATCATGTAAACCACCTGCGGCTGCATAGAGGTCAAGCCAACCATCGTTGTTGTGGTCAAAGAAAACAGTTGCCCATGTCACCCCCGTGGTGTTGCTTGCAACGCCAGAAGCAGCAGAGGCATCTGTAAAGGTACCATCCCCTTCGTTGTGCAAGACACCGACT
>JANQSK010000867.1 GCA_028284105.1 Anaerolineae bacterium | reverse complement strand
GCTTAACGGCCGCCATAGCACCGGCTTCGTCGCATAGCTTCATGATTATGCCACCGTGAACATTCCCATGATTATTTGCACTGTCTGGCCCCATTAATTGGGACAACATGATTTGAGATTCGCTTGGCGATTTTGGATCCATTCAGCTTATCAATCCATATCGGGTCTTGTTTCTGACACAAATGTTAATTTCTCTGGAAATTCCTCAAACATATCGATAATATGATGAGGTAGCGGCTTTAACAATGGTGCAAGCGGCATATTTGATGGAATTTTAGGGCGACTTGGGCGGGCAGGTGTTCTTTTTCTTTCACGAGCTTCTGGTCGCGTTCTTTTTCTGAGCAACCGACGATCGTCACTAAAAAAGCCTAGGTAAACACCTCCGGTGTCATATACTTCTCGACCGACGACAAAGCCGATCCATTCACCATCATTATTAAATAAATGACCCTTTTCGTATACTGCAACCCATTCACCATCACTTCGGTAAATCGGTACCATAAACCATTACAACCTTTTTCTATATTTTCCCTTTACATATAAGGGAACTTCGCAAGACACATTTTGTTTCCGCATTATAGTAAGGAATAGGTTGTTGGCAAGTCTTCAAGGCTAATTTTCTTATTTATTCACAATGTCCCTAACGGCTTTGTTTGACTCCCCAAGGCAAATTTGGTCGCATTTTTTGACAAGTTGCTACAAGTTGGAAAATACGCTCTTCTCTATTTAACAGCAAAATCAACTCTTTGATTAACTCTTGTTTATTCGTATAAGATAAGCATTCTTCATCAACGCCCATTTCAAAACAAATCAAATGAATCTCTTGCATTTTGAAATGGCTCACGATTTTTTGATAGATAGGCATCAACTCGATTGCTTCAGAGCCATGCTGAATAAATTCTATTGACTTATTTGTGCTGCCATTTAAATATCCGTTTTGCAATCGTTGAAAACGGCCGTTTTTCTCTTCCCGATGTTGGAGCCAATGTCTAAAAATCTCTCCGTTAATAAAAAGCTGCCCATCTTCTTCAATAATAAAAGCAAAACTTTTCAGCCAGTGAACACTTTGAGAAAGCACATTCTTTGGGTAAGAAAGCTCTTTAAGAAGTTGATTTTTAGAAACGGCCGTTAAAATATTGCGCTCGATTTCAGAAAATTGTTGCCACCATTGCTCAAAATATGAAGACAAATTAGCGACCAAATGTTTGAAACGTTCTTTAGGGGAAACAGTTTGTTCTCGATACTCATGCACCCAAGCTGAGGCGATTGCCTGAGCAAAAAAGGGTAAGGTGCCCGCAAATTCAATAATTTCTGACACTTCAGATAAAGGTAATTGAACACCCATCCGATGAGTTGGTGCAGTGATGATTTGCTCTAGGGTCTCCGCGTGTACGCCATTCATATAAATCGGTGTGGGATAAAAAATATTATAAAATGGGGATGTTGGGGGAAGGCCTACATCAGCCCCTAATTGATACAAATCCACAAAAGAGGCGGTAATACAGGCAAGCTCATACTCCCACACACTCGCTAAAGCCCGAAGCTCTGTTAAAAAATCTTGGTCGAATGTATTTGTGCGAATTTTATCGAATTCATCAAGCAACAAAATAATTCGCTTGTTTGGAAATTGGCACAATATCGTCTCTAAATGGAACATCGTGTATTGATTATGCTCCGGCGCTTTCCACAAATTTATCTCTTGAATATTGGGCAATAGCTTTGACAATTTAACAATCGTTCGTTGATAAAATTCACTGGGCGTTCGACAGGCAGAAACATCAACATAAACCATAATGTAATTTTCTGGGTCTTTTAAATAGGCATGCATAATATCTGGATGTGCAACATGCCTTAAAAATGATGTTTTTCCTGAGCGTCTTGCGCCTAGGATAGTGATAGATTGGGATTGAGGACCTGAAATGATCTCAAAAAATCGCTTCTTCTGCTCTAAACGGCCGTAAAAATCCCGTGGATATTTAATTGGATGACCAACAATATAGCTCATAATTTCTTCTTCAAACTACCCATACAAAAACTTTCATATCCAAAAAAAATCACCTTCAACTTCTGTTTTCATTTGGGTACTCACACATGCAATCTCGTATTTTGTAAATGGAAGATATGAATCCAAATAATAGGATATTCTTCCATTGTCTAAATTTTAATTTGTGTGATTTACCTAACCACAACGCCTAAGGGATGCTTTTGCAAAATCCATTTTCTCAACAATCCGAAGGCGAGTGAATAAGTGTAATCTTTGCTTATCAAAGTGGGTTGCCAACCATTACCGTGCTGTAAATTGCGCGGAATTTCTCGCTCGACAGGAATGCGCCTGACCAAGCCGCGTGTTTCCAATCGTTCAAGAGATGCATTAATCGCTTCATGACTCAGCTCAAAATCTTTCAGTCGATCTGCAATGACCGTTCGTAAATAGGCTTCTCCACTTGTATTATGTGTGCCTGCTAACACGGACATAATATTCTGCTCTTCTCGCGTACTTTCAGTCCAAATATGCTGTAGATGACTATCGTCTTCGACAACAATTTTTTCGATCGTTTTTAAAACGTCATGATTGGTTACATTAAAACTCCTTTTTCCTTGCAAGTTCACAGAGCTAATCAATCGGTGACAAATCAGCTGAGTAAAGTAAGGTTGTCCGCGTGTTGCTAGCCAAATTCGATCAAGCGCCAAATCATCATATTCAATGATTGGAGAAACGGGTTGGCATATTAGATTTTCGGTATCTTCTCGTGTTAGCGGCTCAATCTCCCGACTTAACCCAACGTGAAAAATCGCGCTCCAATAATCTTCAACCAATTGATTGGTGCCTGCCAAAATAAAGGTCATTTTCGAACGATGCTGCATAAGCGACCGTAAATACGTCAAGACATCTTCACTTAATCGACCCTTTTGGATACTGTCTTGAAGCTGCTCAAGTTCGTCCATCACTAAAACAAGCAAGCCATTCTCTGGAATCTTCGATTCAACTTGATCTAGAAACTGGTCAAATTCAGAAAATGGTGGGCTATCCGTATCGAAAAGTTCATTAACTGATAGTTCAATATCTCTTTTTGCTAAATCTCTACAAATGGTCATGCTGATACGTTTGAAGAAGGCAAGCGTATCGCATCCAACCAAGCGTTGCAGATCAATATAGACCGGATAAATTGGGTAGTCAGGGTATTCTCGAATTGGCTGTCCTAGTTTTCCATCTATAAGTTGATACAACGTTGATGTTTTACCCATACGACGCTGCCCATAAAGAATCAACGTGTGAGGCTGTGTTTTGCCAATCAAATTCTCTTCAATCCAAGAAAAGACGTCCCGACGACCCACATAAAGTGATTCTGAAGCAGAAGTTAATGGTTTACCAACCACATAAGGATTATCAATATGGAACAAATTCCCTTGTTGTGAAATGAACCGAATAGGTATTTCAATCAGCTGACGGAACTCATGCCCTTTTGCATCATAAAATGTGAGGCGAATAGTCAGTTTGCCATCGTTCTCTTTGGGTTGTAACCAAATAGTGATATCTACGCCCTCACCAACATCCAGTGTGCTGATTTGATGAATTGAGGAACCTTGTTTTGTATCAAAATCAGGGGAAGGAAGAACTTCAATGGTAATGTTTTCGATGAGGTTCCCAAACTCTGGATTCACTAAACGGCCGTTTATCTGCGCCTTGCCCCGACTGACAATAATGTCTTTACTATCAACCAAGAAATCTAAGGGTGTGAATAAATCTTTTTCTTCAAGCGAAGAAATTTCACCAAGGTCCTGCAGAATGGCTCGGGTTGTTTCAGATATAGGTCGGTTATCCTGCGTGCGCAATCGTTCAATTTCAGCACGACTCACCAAAATATTCTCTCGATCACTCGACAAACGGCTTTCAAACAGATGATACTCTTGCACAGTCATGGGATGGCGCGGAGAGAGCTCAATTTGGAACACTCTAAATTCGTAATCTTTGAACACATACTGACGACGAGAAAATTGGCGTTTGTATAAAGGTCTAAACTCTTTTGTAATTCGATAATCTTTGTGGCTAATTAAACCGAGCTCTTCTTTTAATTCGCGCTGAATTGTACGAGCAAAGGAGTCCTTATCCCCCTTATCATTATCCAATTTACCACCAATCAGGTTAAACATGCCCCAGTTATCGTTCCATTGAAGCAAATATTTACGTTCGTCACCAGCCCCAACTGTAATTAAAGAGAATGAAGAGCGCTGGCGCAATTTACCGACAGCATCACTAAGGTCAACTGGTCGTTCAACATCACGAATCGCTTGCTTACCAGCAACCAACGCACAACAAAGCGCCATTTGTTTGGACCATTTTTTCCAAGGTGGGGAATCGAGACCCTTATATTTTAATGCCGTAATGCTATGGAAAAATATGGCTACTGGGAAGTGGTGCTTAAACCGTTCAGGGCTGTAAGATTCAGCAATTTTTCGCAGAGAATACAAAAAGTAAAGGAGATTTTCAGAATAAAGCGGAAAATGTGTATACAGATTATCGTACCAATCAGGTTGATGATCACGAATTGCTGCAATGAAATCTGAAAAACTCTTATCTGAAATATCTTGCAGGATATTTTCAATGAGCAAGGCAAATTGTATTGCTGTTTCCTCTGACCAGATACCTTCATCCACCATGTCTTTGAACAGCTGGAAGAAGACATGCGTCCGAAATTCAACTTCAAGTTTCGCAAGGTCAAAAAAGATATGCCCAGGCCGCGCATCAGAAAAGTCAATCAACCAGACAGGGATATTGTCGCTTACTTCCACCAAAATATTACTCGTGTTCAAATCACCATGAACAACAGGGGAAACCTGCGGAAGTGGCACGATCATATCTTCACGACCGATTTCCCACAGTAAGTGACGGACATTGTTAATGGGTGGGATAAATTGACCACCACCAAATTCGAAGACATCGTCTTCAAAATTGTAGGGCATTCCCGTTACATCACTGATATTTTTAGCCAAAACTGATTCTTGAGTATCGGTCACAATCCCAGTTACTGTAATTCGTTTTCCGCGACGGAATACCGGATGGGTAATCAAATTCCGATCATCTTGATTGAGACGGATCTTAAACCGAAGAATTGGATGGTTTTTACCTTTAATTAGATTTGAAACTGGATATTTGGAAATCAGCTCATCGTGTAAATAAATAACACCTTGTTGTGTATCAATCTCGGCAATTTCAAAGCCTTGAAGGGTGACTTGAGGTTGCTCCCCATCCCGAACAGATTGATTAATTTGTTTCAATGTGCTGTTGCTGGGCACAGCGGACATCGTATTTAATTCTGATGAGCGCAACACAACCCCATCTACATCATCGGCTTCATGATGGGTAATCAAAACAGCACCGTCAAGGGTAAGGAATGTGGGCAAAACACGGCCGTATAAAGGTGCCCAGTAACGGAGCTCTGTGTCGCTACTGCCCGCATAAAGTTGCTCTAAGCTAATACGCAGCTGTTGCAGAATTTTGTCAACAAGTTCTTTACGTACTTTATTTTGATCTTGTAAAAATTGAGTCAGTGTAATGGCATCGTGCGTTGAGCCCGCTAATGTATAGCACGCTCCCGCTAAGTGCTCACCTCGCACTAAATTCCCCTGAATCTGACCAACACGCCGATTAAGGCGAGGCAAAATCAATCTTTCTTGTTTTTCTTGAACCGCTTCTAAACGATCGGCCACATCAATTTTCAAAATGCGCTTCAGTTGATGTTCAGGTTTTACAGTGTAAATTCGAGAACCACTGAACCCTTGATCCATTCTGAAAATTTGAACGACTTCACTACCAGCAAAAAGCCGCTTGATAATAAATTGCTCTTCAGGATTGTTATTAAACCCTTCTAAGTCAGTGTAGCTTAACCCTGGTTCAACGCGCGGTTTAATTTTGGGATTTGTATATTGAGAGAAGATTTCAAACCAATCAGTTGGTGAAAAAACATATTTATGAATTTGTTCTGCTAACCGATTAATCGATGGAGATTGCTTTGTAAAGTGCCAAGATGCCCCATCTCGCATCAAAATGCGCATTCTTTCATCAGAGCTATGCGTAAAAATAACAATCGGTAATTTGGGCTGAAGTTCGTTAACGTGGGTAATAAACATCGATACTTCTGGGATCGGTACATCATCTGCATCGACAAACAACAAATCAATATCTCGATTCACTCGGATAATATCAATTGCTTTTTCAAAAGTATCAATTACAAAAAATTTAAAGTCTTCAGTATGGCTTAAAATGTTGCAAGGGAAGTCATTGGCTAAACGATTTGTTCTTACGTTTGTAAAGGCTTTACCTACACATAAACTTTTAAGTTGAATGACGCCATTAAATACTGCTTTGGTAATCATATCGGTAACTAACCTTTGGAGGGTAGGCATAATATTTCAATGTCACCCTTCAGGTTGAGCCATGATTTTTCACAAACTGCCATGATAGCAATTGTGAGTGACTCGTCCACAAACAACGTTATGTTCCAAAAAGCTGTTTGGGAAATATTCAATTCAGGTACTTCTAGTAAGTTAATTTCTAGAAACGGGGAGGAAAGCATGAAACTTTTCTCCCAGCCAGATGGTCTTATTATGCCCAAGGACGGGTACTATAAAACAAGGGCAACGTGGGAAAAAGGTCCCAAAATATGCAGTTTATGTTAGGTAATGGGTACTATTGTCAGAAATAATGTCAGAAATTCAGGCGATTTTAAGCACTTCTCTCATTTTTGTTGACTAACGAATTTATAGGTTTTCAGAAGCTGTACGGCCGTTTTTTGCCATGTAAATTGTGCTACATGGGCTAATCCTTTCTGCGAAAGTTGGTCCAATTTCTCCTGATCACCGAGTAAATCTAGCATATTATCGGACCATCCATTGAGGTCGTGAGGGGAACAATAAACGGCCG
>JANQSK010000859.1 GCA_028284105.1 Anaerolineae bacterium | reverse complement strand
ATGTCTGAGAAACAGAAACGACGGTTCTCTTAATGACAAGGGTGAATCGTAAAATTTTGTAGCCGTTTCACCGTTCATTTCAACTGGATTCATGCATTCTTAGAACAAAGAATTATCAAATCACCTAATGAGAAATGACGTAAACAACAGTATTTGGACGGTTGTCACGCATCAATCTTTTAAAAGATAAGAGAAAAAATCTCACTCGATAACAGGATTTTTGTATGTGTTTGGGGCGTTTTGGGGCAAATTGGGACTAAAGTGTCAGAAGAAAAATAAAAACCCCAAAGATTCTTTGGGGTCTGCTTGTTTGTTAGCTTTCAATTCCGATAAGATGATCCATACGACTGTGATAGTAAATGCGCCAATATTCACGATGAGGGGTGTGACCATATTCAAAACGAGAAATGCCAGTGTTTTTCGTGAACACTTCTGCCCGTCGCCAAGGGCCAATGTTGAACATGTGATCAAAGGCCATTTCAATGACGCCGCCGTGACATACAGCCACAACTGTTTCGCCATCGTGCCGCTCTACCAAATCCTCAAAAAACTCTCCAATTCGAATTCGGAAGTGCATTAATGATTCACCTCCTGGATGATCGGGCGTGATGGAATGAAACGGCCGTTCACTGCCCCAATAGTTGCCATACTCTGGCAATTCATCGTTGGGCCAAGGGTCTTTTGTTATCTGATTGTTACCTATCTCGCGGATACGTGGCTCAGCGATGGGGATTAAATCATCGTAGGCGTTAACAATATATTCGGCCGTTTCTTTAGCACGCATCATAGTGCTGACATACATGGCATCTATGGTTGAAATTTCAGTGGGGATCCACTTTCCCAGAGCAGCTGCCTGTTGATGTCCAAGCTCTGTTAAACCGGTGTCGATGTTCCCGTTATCCCACTCTTTGAGGTTGACATAACTTTGGCCATGTCGAATCATATAAAGTCGCATACATTCTCCTTGTACGTTCTGTTGATCGATTGTCACATCCCTGTTAGATTCATGACAGGCGTATTCTCATCGATTATTTGATAATACTGTCCAATCAAGAGCGCAAGTTTATCAATATTTAGGAAGAGAATCATGTTTTTGGGTCCACTTGACAGTCAACAACCAAACGAAAGATTGCGGGTTTTAATCGCTGATGATGTAATGGAGACGCGACGAAGCACGCGATTAATGATGACATTGATCCCTGAGGTTGAGGTTGTGGCCATCGCCAAAAACGGCCGTGAAGCGATCCAAAAAGTTGAAGAATTGAATCCAGATATTGCCTTGATGGATGTTCAAATGCCTGAGATGGATGGATTAACAGCCATCAAAGAAATGATGCAAATTCAGCCAAACTTGGCTTGCGTGGTCATCTCTGCTGAAAATGATAGAGAAACTCTACGTCGTGCCATGATTGCCGGTGCGCGTGACTATCTATTAAAACCTTTTACTTCAGAACAAATTATTGAAGTAATGCACCGTGTTATTGCGATGGTGCGTGCTCAAAAACCGGTCAAAGTGGTTGCGAAACCTGCTACTGGGGCTTTGCCCGCAGATAGAAAAGAGTATTTGCAAAAACA
>JANQSK010000855.1 GCA_028284105.1 Anaerolineae bacterium | reverse complement strand
TATGCCCAAGGTCGTGTTTTGCTTACAGCAGCCACCGATCGATATGGGATGACAACGGCATTCGTTGAGCAATCATACGAGGTGGTTTTTGGGGATTTAATGTTTACTGTAGGATTGCCAGTTCCGATTCGTTCTTTTTCTACTTTTCGTCGCGTTGCTTCTTTATTAACTGGGCCAGTTACCAAATTGCCAATTTCAATGCTTTATCCAACAGGCCAAGAGCAAGAAAAAACGGTCCCTAGATTTGAAAAATGGTATCGATGGGCATCCGTGATTGCAGGTGATTGTCTGTTTATTAAACGCCATATGCCGGATGAATTACGTGGAAAAGTGATTGTGACCAATACCACGACACAAGAAGATATGGATCAGTTTCAAAAACGGGGTGTGACGCACGTGATGACGACCACGCCTGTTATCAATGGCCGTTCCTATGGCACCAACTTGTTTGAAGCCGCATTAACGGCCGTATCGGGGAAAAATCGGCCGTTGACCTTTGATGAACTTAACGACCTTATTCAAATCATTGGCTTAATGCCAATGGTTCACCCCCTTTAATGTCATGGATGCAATTATTCTTGCTGGTGGCATCCCTTCTCCTGATGATTCCCTTCATACACTGACACAGGGAAAATCCAAAGCCTTGCTACAAATAAACGGCCGTTCGCTTCTCGACTATGTGCTTGAGGCGCTCCTAGGCTCCTCGTCCATTGACCATATCTTAGTCGTTGGCTTACCAATAGATGTGTTAAACAATGAGTCTAAACATCTTTCAATCATCCCTGATCAGGGAGGGTTCGTTCAAAACGGTATTGCAGGCTTACGCTGGATGAAAAATTTTCGGGGAAAACAGGCGCATGTCGCTATGGTCAGTGTCGATATTCCTTTGCTCACTTCAGACATTGTGGATCAGGTTATTGCGAACTGCCGCCCTCTGACCCACAAACTGTTTTATCATTTTGTGAGCCGCGCTGTGTTTGAAGAACGATTCCCAAACTCTCAACGAACGTTTGTTAAATTGAAGCAAGAAGAGATTGCTGGGGCAGATTTTCTGATAGCACACACTGATTTTGCTGAGTTGGATGAAGAATTGTTTGAAACCTTGGCAAACGGCCGTAAACAGGCTTGGAAGCTTGCTCGAATTGTGGGGTTTCGATTTCTGCTTAAATTTTTAATGCGGCAGGTCGGGATTCAAGAAATTGAGGAAATTACGAGTCATGTGGCGGGGATGCCAGTTAAGGTTGTGCTTACGCCACATGCTGAAATTGGAATGGATATCGATAAGAAGGTTCATTTTGATTTGATTGAAAAAACAATGCGTTAATCGAACGTTTGCCAAGACCAAAATTGATCAGTGTTGACCGTATGCCGTTCTTCAATCTCTTTCACAAATTCTTCTAGCTTTTCATTTTGATAACTTAAAATGGGGAATCTCTGCCAGAAAACATCATTGCCTTGAACAAACTTGAAAATCAAAACCCGATTAGTACTTTTCCCTCGACTGGATGTTTGCCAGCTTCGTTGCCTAATTCTGTGCCTTACAATCCGTTCTAAAGAGCTAATTGGATACGCGTCTATTTGGCGTATTGACTTGAAGAGGAGTTGATTGTTTTCAGTTAATTCGATTGAATGAGGTGTCGATATCGATTTCCAAACCCAAATTATCAAGAATGTGGCTGAAGCGAGTAGCAAGATAATCACAAGCGTTGCTAAAGTCTGAGAAGCACTCTCTTGAACCGGAATCGCCCAGAATAAAAGGCCCAAACCCCCAAACAAGATAGCAAGCAACATCCAGACAAAGTTGTTGTTCTCAAGGGAATAGCTTGGGTTTGGTTTTAGGTCGGAATCCATAGTTTGCATTGAAAAAGCTGAACAATTCGCTATATTTCCATTCTATGACAAATCAAATTGAAATGCAGAATAAGTTTATTGCCATCGAAGGGGTGATTGGGGTAGGTAAAACAACACTTTCCCGCCTCCTGCAGCCCGTTTTTAACGCCTCTATTTTACTTGAAGTATTTGAAGAAAATCCATTTCTAGCGAGTTTTTATGATGACCGTGCGAGATATGCTTTTCAAACCCAAATCTTCTTTTTGCTTAGCCGATATCATCAGCAAAATCGAGCCGTTCCTGAATCATTGATCAAAGGAAATTTGATTTCTGACTATACCTTTGGCAAGGATGAACTGTTTGCATGGCTTAATTTGAAAGATGATGAATTGGCCATGTACGGCCGTGTTCACGCTGCCCTCGCTGATAAATTGCCCAAGCCTGATTTGATTGTCTATTTGCATGCAGACCACGATGTGGTCATGCGTCGAATTGCTTTACGCGATCGTCCTTACGAGCGAGATATGGATCCGGTCTATATTAAAGATTTGTCAAAAGCGTATGAGGCGTGGCTTGAGGGACAAAGCGAACAAGCTGTTTTAACAATTGATGTGACCGATCTTGATTTCTTATCAAATGAGGAGCATTTGGACCAAGTGGTGACATTGGTCAAAGATGCATTGGCACATCAGACAGACGGTTTACCGCCAGAGACAACGCAGAGCAGCCTGCTCAAAAACGGCCGTTTACCTGATTATCAAAAATTCCATCACCAACTTGATCGCGCCAAAAACTTCGATCCTGATCTGTTTTTTAACTACATTCTGTTAAGCGAAGAAATGGGAGAATTAGCCAGCGAATTGATACGCGTTTGGGGCAACACCAAACGCTTGATGGGGGATGGCCATAACCAGCAAGAGGCTCATGATTTAGCACTCTCCCGTCACCGTGCTTCATTGCGGAATGAATTGGCGGATATGCTGGCTTACCTGCTCAAAATCTCAAACTATGTGGGGATAGATTTGGAACAAGCCTATGTTGAGAAAATGGAAAAAAATATCGGCAGAAGCTGGTCAAAGCACCGCACGCTTCCAGATAATTAAATGAACAAAGTCGAGTCTCCCTTTTACCTTGTTTGATGGTTGTATGACGAATGTCATAGGACCAAAGTACCCTATGTGTTAACAATTAAACGACACAGTTTAAATGATTTCCGATTACAATGAAGCCCGCGTTGTGAAGAAGCACACAATCGCAATATGGTAGATTGTTGTATTGGATGGAGCAAAATATGTCGTTTAAGATCCCCTTTTTGAAGAATCAGATCGTTTTGATTTGCGCTAGTTTGGCACTTCTCGCCATTCTCGTTTTTTCGCTACAACAAACAAGTGCAAATGCCAGCGCCCCGTTACCTCAAATTGTCTTTGTGGCGCGAACTCATTTAGCAACAGAAGACTCAATTTTTGATGAAGAAGATGGTCCAGCTGGTCAGTTTGGGACGGGTATTGATAAATACGCCCCTGGTAGCAAGCTTGTTTTGCGAAACACGGATGGTTCACTAACCGTTTACAACACCCCTGGATTGGTGGACGTTCAATCTCCAGATGTGAGCTTTGACGGCACAAAAATTGTCTTTTCAGGTGCCAAGACCTTAGACCCAGATTCTGCAAATTATGGCTGGCGACTGTATGAAATCGGAGTTGATGGTTCAAATTTCCAACAGCTGACTTTTTCTGATCGATCAATCACCATTCCAAACGCGGATATTTTTGGTAACCAAGAAACGTATGGCGACTATCACGATCTTTTTCCTGCCTATTTGGCAGACGGCAGTATTGTCTTTAACTCCTCAAGATATCCCATCCGTGCCCATTACGATCAGCGTGAAACGTTCAATTTATATGTCATGAATGGAGATGGTTCCAATTTGCACCGCATTTCGACCGAGCGAGCTAGCAATCTCCATCCCACGCCACTGCCAGACGGCCGTATATTAGTGTCGCGCTGGTGGAATCAATTTAACCAACCCAGCAGCGAAGGTATTTACAATCGCATCGATAACTCGGATGAAATCCAAATTTTGGATGATGGCACAATCATTTTTGCGAATGCGGATAAAAAGTTTGATCCAGCCTTGGGTTTGTTCCCAGAAGGGAATGAGATTCGCAAGGCACCCAATACGTGGCACTTAATGGTTCTCAACCCGGATGGATCTGATTTTCAACGTTTGGCTTGGACACCACGATATAAATATCAGTTGACTAACGACAGTGGCGCGAGTGACACATATGCAGCTGCTCAGCCTGCCGTCGTGATTCAAAATGGAAATGTTAACGATTACGTTGTTGCATACACTTTCCAAAATGACCAAACGATGGTGCATTCAACGCGCCGCACAGGCATACGCATCGCTTATCCCGGCCTCAATATGCTATATGCCAATGTGACTGGGGCGATTGCCGGTTACACCTATGAACTCGCCAAAAATGACGTGGACTCTCCTGAATTTGCAATCAATCCAGCCGGTTTGGCAGACGGCCGTATTCTGTATTCTCAATCATTCCAGAATTTATCATTGCCCCGCACTGGCACGTATACTGCTAACGGTAAATCCTATCCGCTCTTAGGGTCAGAAGAGCAATATCGTCTTTATGTGATGAATATTGACGGAACGGGGAAAACGCTGATATCCCTTGATTTGAACACAATTGGGATGCCAACTGCCAATGCAATGGATGCAGTGCCCGTTGAGGTGCGAACTGGTTGGTCGACGCTAGCCGATGTGTTTACGGCCGTTCCGTCAGACGACCCAACCAACAGCAATGTACCTAACAGCCTGCTCGAATATGCTTTTAACGAAAAGAACAACATTGAGCTCGTGACTATTTCTAATCCCAATGTGTATGCAAACGCCTCACTTGATTTTCCCTACGTCAATAATTCACCCCCGCCAGGAAGTGTCGCTTTTGCGGAGATTTGGATCGATCCCAATCAATTTACTGGGGTCTATTGCTATTCGAACATGGATTGCACCGATTTTAAGCGAGATAATCAGCTTCGCGCCGTGTTATACACAACCGTTCCTGTTGTTGATGGTGCTTTTACAGCCCAAGTGCCTGCGGATGTTATGGGTTTTGTGGTGTTGCGAGATACAAACGGCCGTATTGTGCGCGGCTGGAATCGTGGGTACGCATCGATTGCTCAGGGAAGTGCCTGGTCTCGTTCAGGTGAAACCGTAACTTGTGTTGGGTGTCACATGGGGCACGTAAGCGGATCGCTTGACGGTGTCATGACCCAATCCCTCAATGGCATCACCAATATTGCTCCTTATGCCACTGCCTCAGCAAGCTCCCAATTCCGCCCGGATATCAATACGTTTGCTCCTGAAAAAGTGATTGATCGCCGCGGCTGGATTCCAATTCCAGCTGGTGCACCAAACGCACCATTCCTCGAAAATGAAAATGAGGTGGGCTATCAAGATGCTGAAAAAGGGTGGATTTCTACTAAAGGCCAAGCCCTCGGAGAGTGGATACAGCTTGAATGGCCAGCCCTTCAGCTTGTGTCTTCCATCAGACTCGTTGGACCTCCACCTCGCGGTGGGGATTGGGATGGCTTTGGTGAGCCGAATCAATACGGGGATTATTATGTCGAAGAGGCTACGTTACAGCTATATCAAAATGGGAACTTAATTGAAACAGTCCAAGTGAATCGAATAGAGCCCTATGCAAACGGAGGTACTGAGATCGTTCTTGATACGCCGCTTGCGATCGATCGATTGAAACTAACCATCAATGCGACCCAAGGTGCTTTCCATTATGAAGCTGTGGCAGCTTTAAATGAAATAGAAGTAATAGGGAAAGCGGCTCAAACATGGCCATCTCTTGAAGTAACAAATACCTTTATTCCCACCGTTCAAAACGATTAATTCTTCTTGTGAATTGCCTAACTAGGGGGTGATCTTTGATCAGCCCCTATTACCTCATTATCCTCCAATGTGATAGAATTAGAACGTTTGTGCTGAATCTTGTGTTTTATGAATTTTTGAATAGGAGAACATATGAATATTCCAAAAGCAGAACGGCCGTTTCCACTTGAAGGGTATGAGATTCCAGAAACTGAAGAAGGCATGCTTGAATGGGGGACTGTTGTTGAGCGGCTTACATCAGCTCGAAATTATTGGATTTGTACCATGCATCCAGATGGGACACCGCATGCCAGACCCGTTTGGGGCGTTGTTGTGGATGAACTTTTGTATGTAGGTGGAGGCGCTCATACGCGTTGGGCAAGAAATTTGATGGCGCATTCAAAAGTGGGTATTCATTTAGAGGATGGTGAAAACGGACTTATCATCGAAGGAAGTGCCACATACATCACAGATGACACATCCATTATCGAAAAAACAGACGCCGCCTATTTAGAAAAATACAATATTCCACATGGCCCAGTGTGGCAAATTAGGCCAAAGAAAATAATTGCATGGCAAGATGGGCTTCAATCAATGACGCGTTGGCGTTTTAAGTGAAGCTAGAACCAAGTCGCCCTTCGATAGGTCAATCATAATTAGAATATATGCTGAAAGACAACAGCTTA
>JANQSK010000838.1 GCA_028284105.1 Anaerolineae bacterium | reverse complement strand
ATAGTGATGAATATCCACAGCGGGAAGTTTTTATAGATCAGTTTTATATCGATCAATTTGAGATTTCTGTCGAGCAATATGCTTCATTTCTGAATCGGCTTGGCAATTTTGACAATGCCTGTGACTTCTTTGACTGTGCTTTACCACGGTTTATCGCAGGGTATACAAGCTATCTAACTTTGCAAGATTTAGGCGATGGGGCACCTCAATATACAGCCTTACCGGGATTTGCAACCTATCCCATGAACCATGTGAGTTGGTATGGTGCTAATAATTATTGTCAAGCGATGGGAGCACGCTTGCCCACTGAAGCAGAATGGGAATATGCGGCAAGAGGGATTGACGGCCGTTTATATCCATGGGGAAATGAACCTCCTGATGAAACTCTAGCCACGTTTAATAGTGACAGCTATGACAATTTGAAACCTGTAGATGCACTCCCTGATGGTGCAAGTCCATTTGGCATTTTTAATATGTCAGGCAGCCTATGGGAGTGGACAGCCGACTGGTATGATGAGAGCTATTACGAAACTGCTCCCAATGAAAATCCCCTAGGCCCAGAAACAGGTCTCACAAAAGTCATTAGGGGGGGGGGATGGCCTTATAATAATCAGGCCGAAAGAATACGTGCAGCCAACCGCAATCAATTGACCCCTGATTTTATTAGCTCCACAGTAGGCTTCCGCTGTGCAAGAACACCCTAAATAGCGAGTTTAAAATTTTATAATGGGGAAAATCCCAACTTTTACTGTTTTTTTGATTAAAACCGGACTCATTGACTATCAAGATCATTGTCACCATTGGTTACAGTAGATTAAAATTTCTATAATAGGGAATTTATATTGTATCAAGATGCAATCATCTCTTTAAAGTTGAAGAAAAGGAAAAAAGGATTTAAAAAATTATGACTTCTGAAGGTTCTCTCCCGATTAGTGAAGACCTATTGAACATCTTGCGCTGTCCTTTAGCGATTCAAGAAAATAAGGATCAAGATGATCCAGGACAATTAGAACTTGTTCACAACAGTTGGCTAGTCTGCAACGAAAATAATATGAAATATCCAATTCGAGATGGAATTCCAGTCATGTTAATTGATGAAGGGAAAAAGTGGATAAACACTTCGATCGATGCGCTTCCAGTTCCGCCTCCAGCGAGTTAATTAGGCTCAAGCGGGCAAGTGGGATCAACTATGAAAAAAATCCTTCAAATTGAAGATAACAAAGCCAATCAAATTTTGGTCGAACGCATCTTATCGCAATTTGACTATCATCTTTTACATGCACCTGATGGGGAAACTGGTGTCCAGCTTTCAATTGATGAAAAACCTGACCTAATTTTGGTTGATATGGGTTTACCTGACGTAGATGGACAAACAGTTGTCACGATGCTCAAGCAAATACCAGATTTATCCCATGTGCCAGTTGTAGCAATTACGGCATGGCCTGAAGATAAAGCGCTTGAAATAGCACAACGATACGGATGCGATGGGTGCATAGTCAAACCAATAAATGTCAAAGAGTTTCCATCTCAAATTGAGAAATATTTAGCATCGTAGTTGGCAATTTTTCACTAAAAATGCAAAGTATCAATTCTATGGAACTAGTGTCTGCAAATAACTTCAGCTTGGAACAGCTGACTCATGCTTATAATCAAACACGAATCGACTATGTTGTTCCAATGCCGATGAATGTTTCCAGACTCCGAGAATACGCTCGTATTTATGATATTGATATGGGGTGCTCATGGATAGCCAAAAATGGTGACGTGCTTTATGGATTAGGAATGCTTGGTGTGCGTCCAAATAGAGCCTGGATCACACGATTGGGAGTATTGCCAAATGGACGCCGAAAAGGCACTGGGCGATGTATCATGGAAGCGCTCATCAATACGGCCGTTCAGCAAAATCTCAATTCAGTCTGGCTAGAAGTCATCAAAGGGAATGCCCCAGCACATAAACTTTTTTCCAAATTAGGCTTTGTTGAAACACGAGATCTGATTGTTGCGAGGCGTCCACCTCAAACAAATTCGGATATTGGATTTGGTGAGAATATCTTACAGGTGACAACATTAGACCACGAAGACGCCCTCATTTTGCTCTCTCATCGCAAAAGTCGCCCCAATTGGCTTAATGAAACAGAATCCTTTCACAACGTCAACAATTTATCAGGCCTCCTAATAGAACTTAAAAACGGGGGGCGAGGTTGGGTAACTTATCATGCTGGCCTGCTTCAATTAACCCGAATTATGGTTGAGGTGATATCAGGCGATCCTGTTGAGGTGACAACCGCCCTACTCAATGTGCTCCATGATCGGCACAAACGACAAGATGCCATTACTGAAAATTTACTTGATGATGCGATTTGGACTGGGTTCCAGAAAGCGGGATATTTTGAATCCTTCCGGCGCATCGAAATGATAAACGAGCTATAAGTTGTGTCTCTAACTAAATTAAACCCCTCCTCAATTCTTGATGCTTCCAATCGAATATACAGTGTTGTTAATAAAACGCCTGTGATGCATTCTCGCACGCTCAATATGCATTGTAATGCCAACATTTTTATCAAATGTGAAAATTTTCAGCGTGTGGGTGCTTTTAAATTCCGTGGTGCCTACAATGTGCTCAGTCAATTAAGCGAGGAAGAAAAGCAAGCGGGTGTCGTTACACATTCAAGTGGCAATCATGCCCAAGGAATTGCATTAGCTGGGCAAATTCTCAATATCAAAACAACTATTGTGATGCCGGAGAATGCACCTTCTGTAAAAAAAGAAGCCACCGCTGATTATGGGGCAACCATAGTTACTTGCCCTGGGGCGCAGCGGGAGGCTGTTACTCAATCGCTGGTTGAAAGTGAAGGCTATACATTTATCCACTCCTATGACAATGACAATTTAATCGCTGGCCAGGGAACGGCCGCTTTTGAATTACTACAAGAAGTTGGCGAGCTCGATTATCTATTCGCTCCCGTGGGTGGCGGGGGACTCATCAGTGGAACAGCATTAGCAGCGGCACATTTATATCCAGATTGCCAAGTCATTGGTGTTGAGCCTGCAAATGCGGATGATGCCAATCAATCATGGCGAAAAAACGAAATTGTAACCTTTCAGGATATCCCAGAAACACTAGCCGATGGCTTGCGGGTGCGATATATCGGTGAACGAAATCTAGAGGTCATGAAGCAGTATTTGGCCAATATGATGACCGTTACTGAGGAAGAAATCATCGAGACATTAAAGTTTGTCTGGTCTCGTATGAAAATTGTTATTGAACCTAGTGCGGCTGTTGCATTGGCTCCGCTATATTCAAGAAAATTTAACGCCAACAACAAGCGTGTTGGCGTCATTTTTAGTGGTGGTAATGTTGATTTTGATTTAATGAACCAACTATTGGCTTAACATCAAATCATGTCCGCAAATAGGATGCCCCATTCACATCAACCACACATCCCGTCATAAACTCTGATCCTTCCGAAGCAAGGAAAACGGCCGTATAAGCCACCTCTTCTGGTTTTGCCACGCGCTTTAAAGGTGATTCATTCTTCAAAAACTCCCCTTCAGGGCTGTCTAAAATTTCTTGCGCCATATCGGTTTCTACAAAGCCAGGTGCCACCACAGCGACAAAAACATTGTGTGGACCCAAATGCTTTGCCAGAGATTGACTCATTGCGTTTAAGGCAGCTTTGCTGGCTCCATAAGCAGGCGATTTCGGCTCACCACGAAAAGCACCTCGGGAAGACACGTTGACAATACGGCCGTATCCCTGCTCAATCATATGACGCCC
>JANQSK010000821.1 GCA_028284105.1 Anaerolineae bacterium | reverse complement strand
AACGGGCGTTTAGGCAGCTTCACGGTTGCTATACCGACGATGGGCAACCTCTTCGAGCCGTTCAACGAGCCAAAGTTTGATAATCGACTGTCGGGTGACGCCAATTCGACGCGCTTCTTGATCTAAAGCTTCAATGACCCAAATTGGAAAGTCGACGTTGACTCTTTTTTGTTTGTGATTCGGTCGCCGTAGGGTAGATAAGTCGAGATCATCAATAATATCTTCTTCGTTTGCATCAAATTTTTTGTCAAATTCTTCAGCTTTCATAAAGGTTTACCTCGGACTTTCTTGAACGTCGCGCGGAAATGATTCTGATTTTTTCCTCACGATAGGTAATAATCACTGACCAATGTTTGTCTTCCATACGACCGATTAATAAAAAGCGGGACTCGGTTTCAGACCTCGCTTCGATTTCAATAAGATCAGGATCAAGCCAAAGGGCTTGCACAGCAACAAAATCAATGCCGTGTTTAACCAGATTCGAGGCGCTTTTTTGCGGGTCGAATTCAAATTGACTCATGGTATGAAATGTATACCATAATTATACCAAATTTCAAGGCCTAAACTGTTTTGTACGGTAAAACGGCCGTTTGCCCTGCTTGATTGGAAGTTACAAGGAGTGGGCATGGTGATTTTTGGGGGGAAACGGCCGTTTCTTTGTTAGTGGAGATGATTGGGGTGATGTAAGGTAGTGGGGTGAGAACGGCCGTTTGCCGCGATGGATTAGAAACCGCGCGGAGCACATCCGAATGGTGGCTTAACGGCCGTTTCGAATCAGGTCGGTGCATTTGAGTTTGTGATTGTGTTGGGGAGATTGATTGGTTAGCCCGCTATGACTGTCAATTGCTATCCTGTTGAGGTGAGAGGACAAGTTCTCCATCCTTCACGATGTATAATACCGAATCCATTGCATTTAAATCGTCCAACGGATTGCCATTCACCACAATGAGATCCGCCAGCTTGCCTTTTTCGAGCGTACCCAACTCATCGCTCTGGCCACAGACATATGCAGCATGTTTTGTGGCCGCTTCAATTACCCCCAGCGGGGAGAGGCCAGCGGTTTGTAGGAGATCCATCTCGCGTAACAACATGCCGTGGTCTACAGCCGGATAGTCGTTTCCAACTGCGATGATCCCCCCTGAGTCATGGAAGAACCGTACAATGCCAAGCATAGCTTGGACAATAACCTCCATTTCATCAGAGTCTAAATTACCACGTCTATAGGTACCAGCAATGAGGACATCGAGCGTCGGGACAAGCACAATGCCTTGTTTGACCATACGCATCAGCTGTGATTCTAGCTCGGATGGTATGCGGAATGCCCCGGCCTCATCCAACATCGCTTCCAACTCTGCAGGAGAGTAGGATGGCATCGGCACATGTTCGATAACATCAACACCGGCTGTCAGTGCGGCAGCTAGCATATTGCTATGCTGCACATGCGCTCTAACAAGGAGATCATGTGTATGAGCTGTTGCAACAACTGAACGCAACTCTTGGATTGCCATCACAGGCAGGTTTTCATCGACAAAACCAGGCTCAAGAGCAACCTTGATGTAATCGGCTCCTCGGGCGTGTAGATCACGCACAGCAGCCTCAGCCTCGTCTACCCCTTGAATCTCATAATTCACAACAAAACCAAAATAAGGCCCTGGATAACCACGTGGAGCTGTGATGATTGGACCCGCTTTAAAACCGCGTGCTGCTGGTCCAGCTTGAGTTGTCTCTTGCTCATATTCTTGCATGTTTGACAGGGGTATCCCCAAGTCGCATACCGAAGTTACACCATCGAGCAGGAATAACCTGCGACGCATTTCAGCAGAAGAAACTCTGTGTACATGTGAATTGATGATGCCGGGCAATATTGTCCCACCTCTGGCATCAATGACTAAAACTTCATCAGGAATCTCGAAATCGGTCGACTGCCCAATAGCCACAATGCGATTCCCCTGAATAGCAACCAAACCATCCGGTATGGAATCAGCTCCCGTGCCATCAACTATGATCCCATTGGTTATGATTAGAGAAGCTGATTCAAGTTCTTCACTCCCTGCTTCTCTGCATGTGACCAAAAGGATTAGCAGAGGGATCAACATTAAATAGGTTAGGCTCTTTGAGATCATATTATTTAAAGTGGGCTAATAGTTATTCACCTGCATATCCTGCAGAGTAAACACTCTTGAAATAGTTTGTTACCCTGTGCTTTATGCAGACAAAGTTGCGTATAAACCAGCATTCGTGATTGTAGGTCATCACAATGACGCGTCAAGGAAATTGGACGTGAGGCTTGTGGTTCTTCATGGTATGGGTTCGTTGGATTAAGTGAGTGCGTTTGAGTTTTTGATTGTGCCAGGGGATTGATTGGTTAATAGAAAAACGGCCGTTCTTTGGGGTGGGAACGGCCGTTTTTTCTTGTCGAGGCGTTTGGTGTTGTAGCGACAGAGCGGCAGATTTCTTGATTTCAGAGATGCTAACGTTAAATTGCTAGCGGTGGAACAGCAATTTCCACTCCCTGAGCTGTAACAAGGCTTATCGCTTTTTCTATTCTTCTACAAGCCAGTATGGCTGAACTACTGGTTCTTCTGTCGCGCGCAGCGGCTCACACTGGAACACTATGGTTAATCAATTTGTATTTTGTATTGGGGATAGAATTTCTCTACAAATTCAAGAAGGTTACTTCTACAAAAAACTAACTGGCCTGCCTCCCCTTCAATCCAACAATTAAATCAATACTTTTGGTTTATCACCCATATGTGATTGAACTTATCTGAAAAAACAGCATTCTTCGCCGGAATTTCAGGAAAATCCTGAATCGGTGAGATTATTTTACAGCCCTCTTTGACAGCATTATTGAAAAATGAGTCAATGTCATCAACAAAAAGATTTATTCCAACAGAACCTACCTCGCCTTCTGCTGGTGCAATCATTCCAAATTCCTTATTTTCATCTAAGACTCTTATTTCTGTTCCCCCTAGTTTCATCATTGTCTCATTCATTTCAGCATCTTCATCCGTTTGTGAAATAATTTCAGCATCAAGTACTTTTTTATAGTAAGCTCCAGCTTCTTTAGCATAACTCACGATCATATTAATTTCTAATCTCATTTGAATCTCCTTACTTTGTGTTTTATTCCTGTTGCTATAAACATCCAACCTCCCGGAAATATACTCTGCTGGTTACCATCGTCTGCACTATCCGGCTAATTGTTATAAGCATAAACAATTGGTGAACGTATTACTTATTCCAGATTGCTAAATTTCATCCTTATAGCATCTGTACCAATTGAATATTATTTCCACAGGTATCATCCAGAACCGCCATCATTATCGGCCCCATTTCTTTTGGCTCCAGGCTGAACTGAACACCGAGTCCCGTTAGTCTTACATATTCTTTTTTGAGGTCGTCTACGGCAAAGGATGTATAAGGTATACCTGCATCTTTGAGCGCTTTTTGATACGCTCTGGCAGGCTCAAAGGCCATAGGCTCAAGCAATAGCTCCACGCCATTTTGTTCTTTTGGGGAAACCACAGTCAACCATTTATGCTCACCCATGGGAATTTCTGTTTTTTTGATAAAACCCAACACTTCTGTGTAAAAATTTAGTGCCTTTTCTTGGTCATCAACAAGAACGTTGGTTACATTTATTCTAATCATTTACATCTTTTCTGTGATTATTTCTCAATTTCGTCTTGAACGTGATGCAAGCGTACCAGAATATTTTTCAAAGTTCTTATTCCAGATTGCTATTGTTCATTTTTTGATATTCTTTGGGTGAATGCCCTGTACCACGCTTAAACGCACTTGAAAATGTTGGTAAACTTTCATATCCGACATCGTAGCATACCTGCGTGATGGAGAGCCCTTTTTTGAGTAGCTCCTTCGCTTTTGAGATTCGTAAATCTTTTAAGTATTGCCGTGGGGTAACACCGTAAATCTGTTTGAATATCCTGATGTAATAGAAGCGAGACATGAATGCTGCTGCTGCTATGTTCTCCAATTCTATTTTTTCTGAATAATATTGCTCCATAAAGGCTTTAGACTGCCTAATTTGTATATACTGGTGCTCGATAAG
>JANQSK010000799.1 GCA_028284105.1 Anaerolineae bacterium | reverse complement strand
CGTGCGCAGTATTTCATGACGATTAACTATTTGCTCCCAGGTTGACGCAATCCGCTGAACTTGAATGTCGCCTTCAAGCTTCCAAAGAATGGGGATATTAAATTGAGGCGAGGTAGGATTTGACTTTTGTAAGTACCAAATACGTTCCTGTGCGGGTGAAAGAGGTAGTATGCCATCCCTTGAGACAAGTTCAACCTTTTCTTTTTGAGATTGCACTTTTGATTGGTTGGCCAGCTTTAAAAACTGAATGATATCTTGTTTACGCGCTTTAAGTTCATCCTGCAGGTCAGAGGTCAGGACACCTTTAGGCGCGTTTAATTTCAGGTGGTCGCCATGTATGGAGATATTTACACCAATACCTTTTAATTGGTGTAAAAAATCGAACGTATTCAAATTTACTTCTAGTCCCTTCAATTTAATAATTCACAAATTAAGGTCACAGATCAATGCATTTGTGAATATATGATTGACAAATCTTCGACCTGAAATGGCAAATAAAGAGGTGTGATGTGTAAGACATCCTATTCAGATGAACCAAATATTGGCAGGTCAATTCCTCTTATTAAAATAAATTTGTCTTAGGAGAAAAATTACGATTTTGAGAAGGTATCTAGAGGAATTTAATGCATGAGGGCTCGTGGCAAGCTAATTGGGATTTTAAGGAAACGCCAACCCCTTCATTATCGAATTTCAAAATTGATACTTGATTGGATCGCCGATTGCCAACAAGGGCAAAACGGCCGTTTTTAGCCAGCGCGAAATTTCTTGGCCAATTGCCACCGCAAGAGGGGGTTACTTGGAGGCTTAAACGGCCGTCTTCCGCAAGCTCAAAAAGTGCCAGACTGTTGTCACCACGATTTGAAACGAGGAGATGTGAGCCATCGGGTGAGAGGTGAATGTCAGCCACAAAGCTCTCGGGGTTGGGGGATGTCAATGTTGAGACGGTATCCATTGGGGAGAGCTTGCCAGCTGTAGAATCAAAATCGTAGCGCGTTACGGTGCTGTCTAGTTCATTGGCCACATAAAGAAAACGGCCGTTTGGATGAAACACCATATGACGCGGTCCAGAACCCGGATTTGCAATCACTTCTCCCTGTTTTTGAATTTGTCCCTTATCGGCATCAAAGCGATAAATGACCAAGCGATCAATGCCTAAATCGGCCACAATGAGGTAGGTGTTATCCGGTGAAAAGATGGCTGAATGAGCGTGGGGACCTTCTTGGCGATCTGGGTTTGGGCCGCTGCCTTCATGCTGTAGCAAAGCGATCAATTCCCCTAAACGTCCATCGTCCAAAATAGGATAAAGAGCCGCATTGCCACTGCCATAATTAGACGCCACAAGATAACGACCGGATTGATCTAACGTAAGGTGACAGGGCCAATCTCCCTGTGTGGTTTGCTGATTAAGTTTTTCCAGTGAATGATTGCTAGGATTATATTGCAGTGCTGTGACGGACCCATGCTCTCCATGACTGCCTTGTCCAATTTCGCTTACTGCATATAGAAAACGGCCGTTTGGATGCACAACCAAGAAGGATGGGTTTTCAATGCCAACAAAGCTTTTTTTGAGACGGATTTCCCCAGAATCCGAATTAAATTGAGCCACATGAATCCCAGGCGTATCTTTCGCAGTGTAGCTTCCGATGAAAATGGTTTGAAGGGAAGTTGTTGACATCTTTTTAAGTCCTGTTTGAGATGGGGAGCGTCACAATAAACTGTGCCCCTGATTGATTGTCTGAGTTTTTGGCTTCAATACGGCCGTTGTGCGCTTCAATGATAGCTTTGCAAATGGCTAAACCAAGCCCAATACCGCCACTGTCGCTCCGTTTGCTATCCGTTGCGCGGATATAGCGATCAAAAAGAAAGGGGAGCAATTTTGGGTCAATACCTTCTCCGCTGTTTGAAATGGAAAGCTGAATCTCATTATCTGAGGCTGTTGTTTTTAGCTTAATCTCTCCATCTTCAGGCGTATGGCGTAATGCATTGCCCATGATGTTATGAATCACCTGTCGCAATCGATTAATATCACCCTTGACGAGCGGTAATTGAGAATCGAGTTGATGCGCAATGGTTATATTTTTTTCTGAGGCAGCTTGCTCAAAAAAAGTGCTCACCTCATGCGTGAGGTCTGATAAATTGAGCTCGATCAGTTCAAATGGCAAATTCCCCGTTTCAGCTTGAGAGAGTAAACGTAAATCTTGAACCAGCTTGATAAGGTGCTTGTTTTGTTCATAAAGTCCGCCTATCTCTTCCGTATTGAGCTCATAAACGCCGTCCAAAATGGCAATGAGATTGGCTTGCAAGACTGTGAGTGGCGTGAGTAATTCATGGGAGACGTCAGCGAGCATATTTCGCCGAGAATATTCTGATCGCTCGAGCTCTTCGGTCATTTGGTTGAAGTTTTGGGCAAGCTCTTGAATTTCTTGAGGGCCTTCAACCTTGACCCGATGTGTTAGATCCCGGGCACCTACTGCTTTGGTGGCATTCGCCAACTTTTCAATAGGAGAACTTAGTCCGCGTCCCAACAGCACGCCAGCGAATAAACCAACAATTAAAGTCGTCACGGTCAAAAATTGCGCGTCAAATCGAAATTCACTGCGAACATCTAATGCAAGCTCTCTGGCGATGGCATCCACTTGATTGGCTGTTAATCCTAAGCTTGACTGTTCATCGATATAAACGACATAGTCAACCATTTCATTGTAGGTTTCTCGAGGTTGAGAGAGCAATAGGCTAGCTGCAGGAATAACATTCGCCACAAAGATGATGGCAGCAATCGCTAAGCTAAAGCGTACCCATAGGCGGTTGAGTTGTTTTTGAATCATTGGCGCTCTCCCACAAGACGATACCCGACGCGATGAACCGTCTGGATAAGCAACGGCCGTTTCGGATCAACCTCAATCTTCTGGCGCAAATTTTTGATATGCGTATCCAAGGTGCGCCCCATCCCTTCATAGGCATAGCCCAGGGCACGCTCAAGCAGCTCTTCTCGATCAAAGGTTGTGTTGGGATGGGTCATGAAATGATGCATAAGCTCGTATTCAGTCGGGGTGAGCTCAACGGCCGTTCCGTTTACCGTCAAGGCTCGCCGAGAGATATCTAATAGCAATGCATCTACTTTAAGAACTTTGTTTTGGGCAGGTGCACTAAGCTGTACTCGCCGCAACAAGGCGCGAACCCGCGACACAACCTCCCGAGCATTAAACGGTTTAGAAATATAATCATCTGCTCCCAATTCTAGACCAATAATTTTTTCACTATCATCAATTCTGGCGGTGAGCATAATAATGGGGAGAGCCCCTAGGCGCTCATCTGCTCGAACAAATCGGGTAATGTCCCATCCATCTTGATCGGGTAACCCCAAATCGAGCACCATCAAGTCGATTGCTTCACGGCGCAGAGTATGCACGGCCGTTTCGCCATCATAAGCGATAAAAACATGGTAGCCTGCCTGCTCAAGGTATTGGCGCAACAGTCGAATGATTTGCTTATCATCATCAACCAGAAGAATGTTTGGTTTGCTCATAAGGGCTCCATTTTACCACCGATAATCAGAGTGTTTCTATGATTGAATCGCTTGGGTCAACTGTTTCTTTTGTAAAGGTTGCCAGCGTCGATGACTTAATATGCGCCACATCCATTCCAGTGGACCATATTGAAAACGATTGAGCCACCACGTGGAGAACAAAAGCTGGAATCCCCATATGAGAAATATGATAAGAAGTTGTTCAACGCGATTGAGCGTGCCAAATAATCCGATCCCAAATCCATAAAAGATGGTGGTGCCAATAATGGATTGACTTATATAGTTGGTCAACGCCATTCGACCTACGGCAGCTAGGCGGTTCTGTAGGTTGACTGCAAACTTGGTTTGACTCCACAGCATGATGAGCGCAATATAGCCACTGGCGATAAATGGGGTGGCAATGTGATTGGGAATACGGCCGTTGAACCATGAGTAAAGCGCATCCCACCCATTAACCCAATAAAGCAATAAGCTGAGCAAAGCCATCGGTAATCCAACCCCAAATCCAATCCAAGCCATTTTTTTGTAGAATTCTGGACTTCGTTTGGCCGTTAATATGCCCCAGCTGTAAAACGCCATACCGACGAGCATCATCCCAAAAGCACGGGCAAAAAATTCAACCCCAAAGCTCAAATCAAGTAACTCCTCTGCCAAGGTTGGTGTATAAGCAGTTTCCTCAGTTCCCCAGCGTTGATTGACCTGCTCTGAATAGTCACCACGATAAACGGCTAATTCATAGGCAATGTCTTCTTGTAGAGGTTGCCAAGCGGCTTCTAAATAGGTCATACCCTCTGGCGTGAATGAGGGAGAAACGGCCGTAATGCCGATATTCAAAAAGGATGGAATAAAGAAGATTAACAGTCCCAGACCCGCTTGCCATG
>JANQSK010000937.1 GCA_028284105.1 Anaerolineae bacterium | reverse complement strand
CCTCCTAGTGGGACGAGGGCTTTTTTGTTGGGATTCAAGCTTTGGTTATCGATGCTCATTTCGATATCCTTTTGCTCTTGTAGCAATTTGCTACGAATTCCACGGATACTGTTACAAGTCTTTTTTGCGCCCTCGTCCTCCAGGTTGGTAGGACGAGGGCGTTTTTTATTAATATTTTTTATGGAGGTTCATATGAACAAAATTCGTACTGTTGAAGCGGCTGAACAGGTTGGAACGGCCGTAATTGTCGAGGGGTGGCTTCAACACCACCGTCGACATGGGAACATCAGCTTTCTAGTGCTGCGCGATGGTTGGGGCACGATTCAGATCGTGTGCGAGAACGCAGAAACGATTGCGGAACTTGAAGAAATCGCCTTGGAAAGCGTTGTGTCCATTGAAGGCACCGTTGTTGCAATGCCGCAGGCTCCCAATGGCGTCGAGCTTCACAATCCGTCGGTTACGGTGATAACGGCCGTTTCTCATCCACTGCCACTTACAATCAACAAACGAGAAATCAAAGCAGCCTTACCCACCCTGCTCGACCACGCTGTCTATGCCAATCGGCATCCTAAGCGTCAAGCAACCTTTCGGCTGTCAGCTGGCATTATGGCAGGATTTCGTCAGACGCTAAATGCCCAGCAGTTTACTGAAATACAAAGTCCCAAGCTGGTGGCCTCGGCAACTGAAAGTGGGGCGAACGTATTTGAATTGGGCTATTTTGGACGTTCTGCTTATCTCGCTCAAAGCCCGCAGTTTTATAAGCAAATTATGGTGGGCATCTTTGAGCGCGTCTATGAGGTTGGCCCCGTTTTTCGAGCTGAACCACACAACACGTCACGGCATATCAACCAATATGTGAGCTTGGACGTTGAGTTTGGTTTCATCGAAAATCACTTCAGTGTGATGAAGGTGCTTGAATCAGTGGTCACAGGTATATTGGCATATTTAGAAGAGCATTATCAACGAGAAATAGCTTTACTAGAGGTCGAACTACCTGAAATTAAACGGCCGTTTCCTCACATCCATTTTGCTGAAGCCAAGGCGTTAATCCAACAAAACCAGCCTGAATTAGCAACAGAAGAATATGACCTTGCACCAGCAGAGGAGCGTTGGTTAGGTGAGTGGGCAATGGAACAGCATGGATCGGCGTTTTTGTTTGTGACGGGATATCCCATGAAAAAACGGCCGTTTTACACTCATCCTGAAAACAATAACCCAGCCTATTCCAACTCTTTCGACCTTCTATTCAATGGCTTAGAGCTTGTTACAGGCGGGCAGCGCCTCCACACCTATTCATCCTACTTAGAGGCATTGGAGCAGGCTAATTTGCCAACCGAACCTTTTGAGACTTATCTTGAAGCATTCAAAAGTGGCATGCCGCCACATGGTGGATTTGCAATAGGCCTTGAACGCTTTTTGACGCAGCTGTTGGGGTTTTCAAATGTGCGTTATGCAACGCTGTTTCCACGTGACATTAATCGCTTGACGCCATGAGGCAATAATGGACGATGACGATAATGATGATTTCATTTTAGTAACAAAAAAGTGCTAAGTCAGCTTAATTTCAGCGACTTAGCACTTTCTTCTCTTTTTAGCACCCACCCTCAATCAATTAGTTTGCATTAAACATATGAACATCCCGTTGTGGGAATGGAATAGAAATACCGGCATCGTCAAAACGCAGTTTCGACTGTTCCGTTAAATTCGCAACAACGGCTGGATGATCTTCAAATTTGATCCAAGGCATCGCTACCAAATTGACGCTGCTATCGGCTAATTCTCCCACAACAACGACTGGTTCTGGATCAGACGCAATGTTTTCATCAGCTTTCATGATATCGAGCAAGATCTCTTTAGCTTGCTTAATATTGTCGCCATATCCAATACCAAACACCATATCGTAACGATAAATCCCTTTCTCGGTGTAGTTGACAATGTTGCCACCAATCACTTGGTTATTTGGAATATAGACGGTTTTCTTAACGGGTGTTGTGAGTTGTGTGTGGAAGATTTTAATTTCGGTCACTTCCCCAATTTCTCCATTGAGTTCTACGACGTCACCCAGTTTATACGGCCGTAACAAAATAATCATGATGCCTGCTGCCAAATTGCCGAGTGAATCTTGTAATGCCAAGCCCAAAGCCAAGGTCAAACCACCAAGAATCGCGACAACCGATGTCGTGGGAATTCCTAAAATGCTCAAAGCTGCAATGACAACCACGGCAAACAGTAAATAATATAAAATGTTGCCCGCAAAGTTAGATAAGGTTGCGTCCACTTTGCTTGATTGCATCGCTTTTTTAGCACCATTCACAATCATCCCGGCAACCCAACGCCCGATAATAAACGTTGCAATTGCGCCTAGGATTTGGAATCCGTAGGTTCCGATAAGGGATGGTAATGAATTTATAAAGTCTGCCATTTGTGATACTTCTCCTTATATTTATGTAAACTTCACAAAATATCTCGAAATAAACGGATTGGAAATGTGAAATTTACTCGGTGAAAACCAAATTCAGCAATTTCTTTTACAAAACTTTTTTGGTTTTCACATCTCTCTTCCTATTTCTGACAATATCTATCAATTTAATTGACCCCTCAATTATACTATCCGTCACATTAAAAGTTGTCCAAATCTTATAAGTGGAGAGCAAAAAGCCTCTTGAAATAAATCAGCTTCATAAAAGATTTTGTTCTCCTGAAAATAATTTCATAGGCCAATGATAAATTCAAGATTTTTGTTGAAAATTACTTAAGACGGCATAATCTCGGTATGAGTGAAGAACAACCATTTTTCGATGAAGAAACAGAACAAAATCTACCGGCACTTTTTGAACATCTACCTGAGCCTGTCAAACTTGTGGTATGGGGTGATCCTGAAGAGACCGAGTATGAAGCGCAAGCCGTTCAGCTTTGTGAGGAGTTATCAAATCGCTTTTCAGCCATTTCATACACCACCCGCCCTCGACGCATTAATTACGATTACTATCCCGTCATCGGTGTGATGGGAGGTGATGCTGAGGATACGGGCGACGACAGCTGGGATGATTATGGGGTGCGTGTCATCGGATTACCTGCGGGATATGCAATGACCACATTTGTCACTGCAATCCAAGCCGTTTCTTTTAAAGGTATGACGCTTGATGCAATGACACGTATTAAGCTCAAACAGTTAAATGAGAAAGTGAATATGCAGGTGATTTCGGCCGCTAATAATGAAGGTGGTGCGATTGTGGCTCAACCCGCTTTTAATATGGCAGTTGTGAATGACAACATACGGACTTTGTTTATTATGTCCGATCAATTTCCAGCGATTACCACAAAATATTCTGTTGAGATTGTGCCGCATACAGTGATAAACGGCCGTGTTCACATTTCAGGGGTTATCGATGAGGGGGATTTGCTAAAACAGGTCGCCCACGCGGTCAAAACAGCGCCCATCTAGCTTAAAAAATAACGTTGATTAGAAATTTATTCTAATCAACGTTTGGT
>JANQSK010000733.1 GCA_028284105.1 Anaerolineae bacterium | reverse complement strand
AACGGGGTAAAGGGATTGCTGCAGATTGATTTTGAAGAAGGTCATTGGGTCATGGCGAGCAATTTTTAAGGTGATGCCAATCACTCCTCGAGGTGGAACAGAAGCTATCAGCACCGCTTTGGGAGAAAAATAAGTTTCTAAATACTTTTGAACAACATAGCCACCCATTGAATGTCCAATGAGAATAGGTGGTTCTGAGAGGCGCTTAACGGCCGTTTCTACATCGGCCACATAATCTTTGGCTCTAACCCATTTGAGATTTTTCTTTGATGGACTTTTATCGTGCCCTCGAAGACTCAAGGCGTGAACTTCAAACCCGCGATCTGCAAAATAAGGCATAAACGTTTCAGCCCAGCACCAATTTCCGTGCCAAGCACCGTGTACAAATAAAATGGGCGTATTGAATTGTCGATCCTTTGGCTGCATAGAAATCATATCGAGGGTCATTTTTCCTTCCTTTTGACCGCTGATAGCCACCTTTGGAACACTTAATTGCTGTTCTTTTCAAGCATTAGGGTGACAGGCCCGTCGTTGTTGATTTGGACTTGCATCATGGCGCCAAATACACCGGTTCCGACTTTGAAGCCACGTTCTCTCAGCTGGGTGACAAAGTAATCAACGAGAGGTTCAGCCTGCTCGGGTCGGGCCGCTTCGGTGAAAGACGGCCGTTTCCCCTTACGAGCATCTCCATAAAGTGTGAATTGGGACACCACCAAAAATTCTCCACCAACGTCCTCAATCGATAAGTTCATTTTGCCAGCATCATCTTCATAAACACGCAAACCGGTCACTTTGTTGACAAGCCAATCGGCTTCTTTGGTTGTGTCGCTGTGTGTGACGCCGAGTAAGATGCAAAATCCATGATCTATTTGGCCCGTAATACGGCCGTTAACGGTGACTGACGCACTGGATACACGCTGTAATAATGCTTTCATTGGCTAATTCTCAACTTCTAAAATGATAATCGATTCATTTTCATACACTTGCGTCAAAAAATCAATCGATTCAGGATTCAAGCTTAATGATTCTCGAGGGCCTATCCATACGTATCGAATATTGTGTTCATTAAGAAGCTGTTTGCGCCATTCATTTGTCGCGTTAGGGTCATAAAACTGTTCAGATTGCGGTCGTTTGATGTCAAAATCGAGCGTTTCCGCCCAGTGTCCAATAAAAACAGGAGTGCCATTTTGAGCTGCAATAAGGCTGCCTGTTTGCATGCTGCCAAAAACGGCATCGGTCGGATCTGTGTTTTCGCGTAGCCAAGCTGTGGCGTTTAATTCATCTTCTTGCCTAAAAAGTGGATCGGGTTGGATTAATACGGCCGTTCTTGTGACATCGGCCCACAAATAGATGTTTGAAATACTAAACACAAGCAAAATGATAACAGCTAGGAGTCTGGCTAATTTCTGGGTTTCATATCGAGGGTGGGCAATGATTTTTTGCCAACGTTCCGTTTCAATCCATCTAGGAATGATCACTTGAACAAAAGCGAGTCCCGTTAAGATTGATAGAGGCACTTGAACTCCCTGGACAAACCGTCTTTGCGGGTTAAGGGGGGCATAAAGCAGAAGCAACACGGTGAGAATCCAGCAGAACAGGATGATGCTTTGCTGTTTGTTCTGCTTATTGTTTCGCCAATAAACCCATGCAAACCAGAGATAGGGGCCAAAAGCAATTAAATAATGGGGCCAAGGGGCTGACGGAGTGATGGCTTGAACATCCCACGCTTTGAAAACGGTGTTGTTTCCCAAAACAGAAGCGTAATAGAGATAAAGGGGGGCAGGAATAAGAAACCCAACGGCCGTTAATATGCCATACACCCATGGAATTCCTCTTTTTTGCCAAATGAGAAAAAGACCAAGGAGCGTCGCTGTTCCAGCTACCAAATAGATCAAAAAGGGATAAGCGACACCAAGTAGTAAATTTGATAGGGCGAATAAAAGAGATAAAGGGATAAATTTCAAAATGATGCTTTTCGTTTCTCCACCCTCTATTCTCTCTTCTATCAACCCAAATCGATGTAATAAGCCCATGCTCAATAAAATCAAAGCAGTGCCTAATGTGATGTGAGGGAACGTCATGGCCGTGAAGAAAATATGAGCACCTGGCTGTTTGAAATCAACGGGAAATGCATCAAGCCAATAGGGAGCTTGTAAAATGAAAAGAAGCCACCCTAACCCTGAACCAAAGACGGCAAGTAAGAATGCAAATTTACGGCCGTTAATGATTTGCCTTTTTGCTACTTGTTTTTCATCTTTGACAATTTCAGATCGTCCACCAATAAAAAGCCCCGCAAACCAATAAATTGTTAAAAATAAGATGATGTCAGCGACCATTCGGGAGCCGTGCCAAACGGCCGTTAATGAAATGCCTAAACCTCTTGCTAGTTGGCCGAGCCAAACATAGAAAATACCAACATAGGCTGGCTCATGAGCCTCGGTTGTGAATGGAATAGTGTAGGCCCAAGCCCCATTAAAGCCTTGCGTCATTTTTGCCCAATACGTTTGAGAATCTTCAGGATTCATGATGAGGCCTGTAAAAAATTGGCCTTCTGTTGTGGTGATATAACCAAGAAGATAGGGGATTTGGAGAAACAGCGTGGTGATAATGGTTACTAAGATTGCCCACTGCCAACGCTTGAACCACTGACTAAGAAGTGAAATCATATTTAAATATTCTACATGTTCTTTTATTGGTTTGGAAGAGATGAGAAATGCAGATTGGTAAATTGTGGAAGGCTATAAGTACCGGTATGTTCACCCATAATTTCTTCTAAATGATTTAAAAACCTGTTACCATAATGATGATGCAGATTTTGATGGTCAATTGGAATTATCCCCCTAAAGTTGGCGGTATGGAAAGTATGATTTTCCAGATTGTGAAGGGGCTAAGGCAAACAGAGCGGGTTGATGTGATCGGTCCTTCCGATTCTCAAAATGGGTCTCAAGAAAAAGACACGTTCCGCCCCAATCGTAGTGGCTTAATTCAATTCATGATGTTCTCGCTGATGAAAGGATTGCAGATAAGCCGACAATCACCACCAGATGTTATTGTGGGTGGTAGTGCATTAGTCTTGCCAATTTTGTATTTATTGAGCTTGTATACAAAACGGCCGTTTGTGGTCATTGTACATGGGCTTGATTTAATATTTAAAAACCCCTTGTATCAATTCGTGATGAAAACTTTATTACCGAAAGCGGATCACCTCATAGCAAATAGCTCAAATAGCAAAAATTTGGCAATTGAAAGAGGCGTTGCACCAAAGAAAATCACCGTGATTCCACCGGGAGTTAATTACGGTAATTTTTCAGAACTTCTCAAAGAAAAAACTCAATCAAAATGGAAGAATCGAAAAATTATCTTAAGCGTTGGGCGATTAGCGAAGCGTAAAGGGATCGCTGAGTTTGTGGCAAACTGTATGCCATTGATTAAAGAGCAATGCCCTGAGGCGCTTTTTTTGATTGTGGGGCATAATCCAACGGATGCATTGATGCATAAAGAAGATTTAGTATCCCAAATTAAAACTGAAGTTCACAACTACCATCTAGAAGAAAATGTGCAGCTTTTGGGAAGAGTCAACGATGAGATGCTGAGTAGCCTTTATAATCAGTGCCATTTTTTTATTTTGCCGGCTATTGATGTGCCTGGGGATGTTGAAGGGTTTGGTATTGTTTTGATGGAAGCGGCTTCTGCTGGAAAACCCGTCATCTCAACTCGAATTGGTGGGATATCAGATGCGGTCGTCAATGGTGAGACGGGCATTTTGGTTGAGGCTGGCGATTGGGATGGAATGGAAACGGCCGTTTTTCAACTGTTGAATGACGCTCAATTAAGGAAGAAATTAGGCCAACAAGCGCAGAGGCGTGCTAAAGAAACATTTGATTGGCCAATTGTGATTAGCCAGCACAAAAAGCTTTTACAACAAATTATAGATAGCTAGAAGATGACAAATAATTTTTCAGAAGAACACCAAAAAGTTCAATCATTTTACGATTCCTCCTATTATCGGGAAACGAATCAAAAGTTGAAATATGTGAGACACTTTCGAGGATTGGCGCAGAAAATCGGCCTGGGTCCTCAACAAAAGATTCTTGATGTCGCCTGTGGTCGAGGTGAGTGGCTA
>JANQSK010000714.1 GCA_028284105.1 Anaerolineae bacterium | reverse complement strand
GTACCTGCTGATTATTTAAGACAACTTCCCCAGCATAGGATTCATCCTGCTCAAACAATGAAATTAAAGGCCAAAGTTCTGGAATATTGGTTAAATCTTGCCCAACTACCTCTTCAGTCTTTAATTTAAAGAGATTTTCTGCTGCGTGATTTATTCTGGAGATTACTTTATTTTGGTCTGTTGTAATGATGACGTCGGATGCCTGCGCAAGGATGGCGCTTAACTTTTCCCGCTCTTCGCTCACTTCGGCAAAAAAGTAGGCATTTTGAATTGCGGTTGTAATCGTCCCAGCAATTGTCTGTAAGAGGGTGAGGTGTTCTGTTTTAAAGTAATTTGTATTCGGGTGATTGAGGATTAATACACCAATTGTTCCGGTTGGCGCAATGAGAGGGACACCTATTGCCGATCCCGATTCAATATTATCATCTGGTAATGTAAACCACCGTTCATCTTGGGAAATATCATTAATGATGTCCCCTCTTTGATGTTCAATAAGCCAGCCACCCAAACCGCTGTCCATTACTTCAGTTGCAATTTGGTCGCCTATTTCTAATGAGGCGTTGGCTCGCTTTAAAAACTTATGGGTAACTGAGCCATGTTCATCAAGCAAGATGATGTTGCCCTTCATCGCGCCAAGCGCTTTTTGAGTTTCGACGATTGTGTTTGCGGTGATGGATTCGAGATCTAGATCCTGGCTGATGGCACGACTTATTTCATACAATAATTCAAGTCGATTCCGTTCTTCTTCTAGGTGAACCCGCGCATGCTTAAGCTGGATTAATGTTCTGACTCGGACGAGTAGTTCTTCACGAACGTAAGGTCTTGATAAGAAATCATCTGCACCCGCTTTTTTCCCCTCAATTCTGGCCTCGACTTCGCGGAGTGCTGTGACCATAATGATAGGAATAAGGTGTGTTTCTTCTTGGTCTTTGAGCGTTTGGCAAACTTCAAACCCACTCATGTCAGGCATCATGACATCTAAGAGGATTATATCGGGGTCATGTTCAATCGCTGTATCGATACCTTCGCGTCCGCCAGCAGCTTGCAGGGTTTTATAGCCCTCAAGGGAAAGCTGAGAGGAAAGCAATATTCGATTTTCACGACTGTCATCAATAATGAGGACAATCTGACCTTCATGCTGTAGGTTTGTCATTTGCTAAATACAATAAATACAAACTTAATTTATCAATGTGATAAATGTTTAATTTGGTTTTGAAATACGGCCGTTTTCAACATGGAACTGGTTTGCCTGCTCTAAAAATGAAGTAGAAAACATGCCGAGTTCTGTTGCAGTCAATATGGCTTGGTTTGATTCGATCACTGTGTTCAGAAGAGACGCTCGTCTAATTTCATCTAATTCTGCCACAACTTCATCTAAGAGCAATATCGGCAACTCGTTTGTTTGACTCTTCATCCAATCAATTTCAGCTAATTTTAATGCCAGTAGAGCACTTCTTTGTTGTCCTCTAGATCCAAATGGAGCTAACGGCCGTTGATTTAAAATGATTTCCCAATCATCTCGGTGAGGTCCAATCGTTGTTGTTCCTCTCATAATGTCATGGTTTTGGTTTACAGATAGCATTTCGGAATAGAATTCATTGACTTTTAATTCATCATTTTGATGTGTTCTAATCCAATCGTGCATTTCTTCCTTATTATATAAACTATCCTTACCTCGTTTTGGTTTCAATCTCGGATGATAGATAAATCGAATCGACTCTTTTTCATTGGAAATGGATTCATAATGAATTTGTTGGGCTTTTTGATCGATGTATTGAATAAATTGTGCACGCTTTATAAAAATCTGTGAACCATATTCCACTAGTTTGTCAGAATAGACTGGTAATAACTCTTTTTGTGAAAGTCCCTCATTAATTTGTCTTAATAAAGCATTTCTTTGTTCAAGAACTTTATTGTAATTACTAAGTGTTCGGCAGTAAATAGGATCAATTTGGCATAAAGTGATGTTTAAAAAGCGTCTTCTCTCTGCTGGTGATCCAGTAATCAGTTGAATGTCGCTTGGCAAAAACATGACAATACGTAAATGTCCTATGAGATCCATAAGACGCACTTTTCGTTTATCCAGTAATACCTCTCGCCGAAAGCTTTTCTGCTGCCCCAAAGTTGATGGACGCATTTCTTGAATTAACCTAATCTCTAATTCATGTGAGTTATTAGCGTTTGTGATTTGAGTCTTAATTCTTCCAACCACAATTGGGTCATCGAATTGGGTTGCTTCCCAATTAATCATTTGACTATCATGCTCAGTAAAGGGTGAGCGTGTTGTGGCTAGATAGTATATTGATTCAAGAATGTTCGTTTTACCTTGGGCGTTCGCTCCATATAGTAGTGTTGTGCCTTGTGGGATTGAAAATTCTAGTCGACTATAGTTCCGTATATTGGACAATGATAGATGTGAAATGTGCATTAAGTTAGGCTACGACCTTTAAGGCAGTGATATGTGAGCATTCTAGCATACGCAAACAATATTGTCATAAATATAAAAAAGCCTCTTACAAGATTTGAAAATTGATATTTCTAAAGAGAATTGCAATTGGATTTAAGCGGCATAATGAAAAACACACAGGGTGGATTAACAACGTATTGCGGTTAAAATCTCAACATGCTATGCTATTATTTCCATTGTGTTTACTCAATGTTTAAAAATGGATAATTAGACGGCCGTATCAGTCACACAATTTCTTGATGCTTCATGCGTTTAGCATTTTCAATAAAACTTATAGGAGTCGTTGATGCAATCAGACGATCAACCACAACAATCACCCCTTCGGTTTCTCGCAATTTTACTATTTGTTATCGCGCTACCGCTCGGTTTAGGTTTGTATTTTGCACCACGTATTGTGCCTAAACCCCAAATAGGCATTATTCGATTAAGCAGTGAAATTGCCGGATTCTCAACTTTTGAGATTAGTGAACAGCTTGAATATGCAAGAGAAAATGATCAGGTTAAAGCGGTTGTTTTTGTGATCAATAGCCCAGGTGGTTCTGCTGCTTTTAGTGAAGAGCTTTATTTGGACGTGTTGAACACTCGTGAGGAAATGCCAATTGTCGCTACCATCGACTTACTGGCAGCTAGCGGCGCATATTATATGGCGGCAGCAGCCGATAAAATTTATGCCAAACCCACATCTGGTGTTGGGAGCGTTGGCGTTGTTGCCTTCTTACCGGGTCAAGTCTTTATAGAAGAAGAAGTGTTAACGACCGGTCCCTATAAATCATTTGGCGGAACCCGTGACGGTACCATCCGTCAAATTGAAACAGCAAAAAATGCGTTTTTGGAAGCTGTTGTCAATGGTCGAGGGGATAAACTACAGATCCCAATTGAAACACTTTCACGAGCAGAAGTTTATACAGGTATTCAGGCGTTAGACTTTGGTCTCATTGATGGCTTAATCTCAAATGATGAGGCGATTGAAGATGCTGCTGATATGGCAGGGCTTTCAAATTATGATGTGGTTGAGTTATTCCCCATTGTATTTGGTGATGGGGAAACGGCCGTATTTAACTACACACCCCCCGAAATCGATGTAAATGCTCTATGGACTCCAAATGCTAATTATGAACCAGGTCTTTACTATCTTTATATAGATCTTCCCGAAAACCGTTAACGGATAACCAAACTATGCGCAGATTTTTACTTCTTTTCCTTGTCTTTGTCTTGTTACTAATTGCGCCATCAGCATGGCGATATTTTCAATTCTATCGATTGAGCCAACCCGATAGAGAGCTACCCACAGCGTATGATCCGTTGGCTGTACAGCTTGTTGGCACACCTGAATCTAGCGACTATATTGATGAACCTCGCGTTGGAGATGGGCTCATATTACTCGATTTAGCACACGAAAATGATTTTACGCTAGAAGAAATCGGGTCATTAGACGGCCGTTTAGCTCAACGAGGTTTTGAATTGGTGTCATACACCGGAGGTGATTTGCAAACAGCCCTCCGTTCAGTCAATGCATTTGTTGTGATTACGCCTATTTCTACTTTTTCTCAATCAGAGATTTTAGCGGTCACAAATTTTGTCGATAGAGGTGGGAAGCTATTAATGGTTGGTGATCCAACGCGATTTAACTTCTTCTTTGAAGAGACCGAAACCTCATTTGATATCGTATTCCAGCGTGATGAAATTCCGCTTAACAGCTTAGCCAATGAGTTCGACATCATTTTTAATGGGGATTATTTGTATAACACAATTGAAAATGAGGGGAACTTCCGAAATATCATCATTAAAGACGACAGTTTTGCGGAAACGCCTGTTACGGATGGGCTAGAGGAAGTTGTCTTATATGGCGCCCACTCCATTGAAGTTGGCCCTTCGGGCACAGAGCTTTTTATGGGAGATGACAACACTTGGTCCTCTGACACCGATCGTCCAGGCGGGTTAGCCTTGGCTGTATCAAGCCATGATGAGCAAGTGATGGCTGTTGGGGATATCCATTTTCTCAATCAGCCTTATGCGACCGTATTGGATAACGGCCGTTTTATCTCCCAGATTGCTGACTTTTTAACAAGTGTGCAACAGCGAGAATA
>JANQSK010000711.1 GCA_028284105.1 Anaerolineae bacterium | reverse complement strand
ATGTCTTGGCACACCATAAACTCCAGTTTTTCGAGGGAGTGGCGCGTATGGTTTTGGTTGGGTTCCGACATCATTGGATTTTCGCCAAGGACGAACATTCCCTTAACGGTGCCAATGTCTGCCCCAGTTACCATTTCGGTCGCAGTGAGGCCTGCGTTCATATTAAGCTTGACGCCCCACGCCTTTTCAAACTTCTCGTTGGTGTCTGGGTCAGATACGTTTTGATAAGCGGTGTAAACGTTTGGCAATCCGCCTGAATCAGAACAACCTTGCACATTGTTTTGGCCACGAAGTGGGTTTAAACCAGTGCCAGCTTTTCCAACGTGCCCACACATCATGGCCAAGTTGACCAATGAAAGTGTGTTGTCGGTGCCGTGGGTGCTTTGGCTAATGCCCATGCCCCAGTAGATTGAAGCGCGTTCTGCCTTGGCGTAAATGCGTGCCGCTTTGCGAATATCTTCAGCTGGCACACCAGACACCTCTTCCGCCCATTCTGGCGTGTATTTTTCAAGAGATTCTAAATATTCGTTGAAGTTCTCTGTTCGATTGGCAATGAATTCTTCATCGTACAGTTTTTCTTTAACCACAACATGCGCCATCGCTTGGAAAACTGCGACATCTGTGCCGGGGTTTTGTTGGAGCCATACTTCTGAGAAGTCGGTCATCTCAATGCGTCGTGGGTCAACCACAATCAGCTTGGCGTTGTTCTTGCGAATCGCTTTTTTGAGGAAGTTGGAGATAACTGGATGTGTTTCAGTGGTGTTTGACCCTGTCACAATAAATGCTTCCAAATTTTCCATTTCAGCGATTGAGTTAGACATCGCGCTTGAACCAATAGAAAGTTGGAGTCCGGTTACCGACCCGGCGTGACACAGACGCGCGCAATGGTCGACATTGTTGGTTCCAATGAGGGCGCGCATTACTTTTTGGAAAACGTAGTTGTCTTCATTGGTTGCTTTTGCACTTGCATAGCTGGCAATGGCATCGCCACCGTTTTCTTTGGCAATACGGCTTAACTCATCTGCGACGTAATCAAGTGCTTCATCCCAAGTCGCTTCACGCCAAACAGGTTTTGCTGAACGGCCCTCATGGCGATTTGTTCGAATCAGCGGGGTTTTGACACGCCCTGGATGCTTGACATAATCTGTGCCAAAGCGACCTTTCACACAGAGCATGCCGTAGTTTGGCGCGGCGTCAAACGGAGCTTCTACCGCGTAGATATATTCATCTTTGACTTTGAGGCTAAGTTGGCACCCCACACCGCAGTAGGGGCAGGTGGTGCGTACTTCGCGATCGGCTGTGATCATGGGAAATCCTCCGAGTTGGTGATTAGTAATTGGGTAATTAGGTAATCAGGAGATTGAGAGACTCCTCACTATCTACTCTTCACTATTCACTTAGTTTACTGTTCACTTAATTCTTTTCGTAAATGCTCTAAATTCTCTTTAAATTTTTCAATCTCTTGATTGGTTAATGCTTGACGCCAAGAGCTGAAAAATTTTTCGTTTGTAATTGTTTCAACTTGGGTTCGTTTTTGCTGTCCAAGTTGGGTTAATCGTATCAGATTTTGGTCTGTTTCGATCCATTTATTTTGGATGAGATTTGAAACGGCCGTTTCATACACCACCGATTCAAAACCACGACGCGCCTGCTGTTCCAAAATGGTGGTTAAGTCTGTTGCTGAACTATCGACAATTGAGACCAATTCTCGTTCAACAGGTGAAAGCAAAGGAGCAACATCATCCCAAGCGGCTAGATGCGTATCATCACGCAGCGCGCCAAAATCCATACGAAATTCAATCAATTGTAAAAGTGGGCAAATCTGCATTGGGGGCTTGAGCCCTTTGTGAATACGAATTAAGAAATTCGAGTAATCATCTGAAACCTGTGACCCAATGCCTGTAATAATTTGATTTAAAAACTTTAAACATTCATGCAATGCTTTGCTTGAATTATGTGTGTTTTCTCGCAAAGCATCATTGATGAATTGCCAGCGCATTTGTCGAATTTGGCGACCCTCTTCGGTAATATGAAAACGGCCGTTTCCATCCGAATCAAGCCATCTAACTTGAGCCCAATCCTGTAAGTGGCCTTCAACTACGCTTGGGTGATCAAATGGGTCTCGTTTTAGGATAGCTTCAATATTGAGCGTACTTGGGTCAAAGTTTTCCACCACATAAACAAAGTGAAACAGCTTTCCAGGAGCTAAACCAACACGGTTGGCCGCTTCAATCAATGGTTCCCTTGCACTTGCTAGGATTTTTTGAGCGATACGGCCGTGTATTTCCAAAACAGTTTGCCAATCTTCAGTTGTTAACGCTGAGCTATTACTCAAAAAATCCCTCAACAAAGGACATGCTGCCTAATACAACCGTCCCAATTACTATTTACCCTTTCTTTTTATTCCGCTTCCGCCGTGTTTGTTCAAAGATTGAATCTGGATCAATTCCTTCTTCCAGTAAAGCTTGCCGTTTCGGTTTGAGTGCACCCGTTGGGCAAACGCCCACGCATTGGCCGCAGAAGACGCAAGTGGTGTCCATCATGCCGTCACCTTGGAAGGTCGCAATTTTGGTGTCAAACCCACGTCCCTCAAAGTTGAGTGCGAAGGCAAACTGCGCATCGTCAGCGCAGACCTGGACGCAGCGCCAGCAGTTCACACACTGGTTATAGTCTCGAATGTAAAAAGGATTGTCGTCGTACACAGGGGATTCGCGCCGAATCCCTTCGTCGAAGCGTTCTGTGTCGGCGTCATACATGTCAACAAGGTCGAGAATTTCAGGAGATTCTTCAAGGTTTACGGTTGATGCCAGCATTTCTAAGATGGTGCGGCGGCCTCGCTTGACCTCTTCCGTGTCTGTTTTGACTTCCATGCCATCCCAACAGTTAGTTACGCATGCAGCTGATTGCAAACGTCCACCGCTGTCTACTGAGCAAACACGGCAAAGTCCATTAGCGGTTAAGTGAGGATGGTAACAGATGACAGGAATATCAATCCCAACCTCTTTGGCAGCATCATAGATTGTCGTTCCTTCAGGAATGGTGACTTCTTGACCATCGATTGTGACTGTGACTGTTTTGCTCATAAGTGTCTCCTAGCTGTGGGCTGTGGGTTGTTAGCAATTCAGCTAATCAGCATTTCAGCTTGTTGGTTTTAACTTGAGTGAAGAGCATAAAGGGAGGCAATTGTTGAACATATCATGTTTCAACGAATTGAGGCCTGATAAATCCTAACCCTCTTCTCTCTTCTCTTTTCTCTCTTCTCTTTTCTTTTCTCCAAGAATTCGCTCTGGATGCGTGTAAATTCTCATCCGATCTTGGCGCAGGTAGGCGATGATTGTCATGTTCCATGCCTCTGCGAGTTTGACCGATAGGCTTGTTGGTGATGTTCGTGAGCAGACGATTGGACAACCTAATCGTCGTGCCTTGTTAATCATCTCGCTACTGATACGGCCGCTACTCAATAAAATCCGATTTTGAGTTGGCACCTTTTCCATCAAAGCTGCGCCTCGCAGCTTATCAAGACAGTTGTGCCGACCAATGTCCTCGACTTGGAGGAGAATTTGGTCAGTGGTGGCTAATACGGCTGTATGGTTGCCTCGGGCCTCTTGTTACAGTGTGGCTCCTTTGTGCATCTGTCTCATCAAATGGGCCACCTGTTCAGGTGTTGCCGTTAAGTCAGAATTCAGCGGCTCATGGGTTTTGGAGAGATCATCAAAGGTAATTCCACCGCCACACCCTGCTGTGATAATAAATTTTCTTGGTTTTTCAAAGTTCAAATCGTGTAGCCACACATCAGCGCACGTGCCGCCTTTTGATATGTGTAGCTGTCGAATATCTTCTGGTGATTGGATAATGCCTTCATTGGCTAAAAATCCAATCGCCATTTTTTCTAAATCGTTTGGTGAAGCCATAAAAGTGGCTAATTCTTCACCATTTACTGAGATACAAACTTGCGCTTCATCAACAACCGCGCCTTCAATCTCAATTGGGGTACCATCATTGACCGAAAGGCGAAAGCGAGATGCCGAGCCGCTCGGCCACCTCTGCCTGCGGTAGTCGATGCAGATCTGCCAATACCAGGGCGTCCCGATATGCCGGCTCCAATTCCTG
>JANQSK010000697.1 GCA_028284105.1 Anaerolineae bacterium | reverse complement strand
CCTTACACAATTTCTGTATTTATCTCAATCAAACACTCGGCCGTTCGCCTTTGGCTTTTGCCACTTTGATTGAACCCTAGTTATCTCACACCAAACGTTCAAGTAAATGATTAGCTTGTGACTCTAACTCCGCTTTTTCCAAAATGATACGTACAATATGCACACCGATATTTGGTGAAACTGGCAAATAACCTAACAGAAAGTCTAGTCGTGGTGACAATTCAAGAGTTGATAACTCTTGGAACAATTCGCGAATTTGACTTGCCCGTTGTTTAGTTTTAGCTTCATTTGGTAGGGCTTCGTAGAATGCTAGTAGCCAACGGCTTTTGTTGTCAAATTGGGTTGTGCGAATTGCATTTTCAGTTCTGACAATTCCACGTAACTGAATTGATTTTCGGATAAAGGCTAGTGGGGGCAAATTGAGAGGCGTATTCAATGTTAAGTAATGATCGAAAACAGCACAGAAAAGTGAAGCATGTTGTTCAGACAAAATTGTGAACCACTGGCTAAATCCTCCGGCAACTCTATAAAAATCTCGCGTTGCGTTAGCCTCAACTTCAGCCACTGTAATGCAATGGTTTAGGAACTGTTTGCAGTCGCTTAAGGAACATCCAGCGAGCGAATTTGCAAGAAGTTGATAACGATATTTTTTAAACGCCTCAAAATCAAGACTCATCTTGCGCCGCTCAAGCCGATTCTCATATAGTAAATTATAAGTTTGATACTCTGCACTATTGAACTGCTCTCTGATTTTCGTAGAGAAAGTAATCTCAGCATTGTCTAAAGAATCTAGAAATTTTTGAACAAGAATACAGTGTCTCAGATGGGTTGGAGCCAAATTTGACTGGAAGAACGGCAATAACGAGGCCGCATCATTCGTCAGTAAATCAGCATTGAATGCACTAAAATGTACTTCATAGAGCATTTTCCATAAATGCTCCCTCATCTCTTTCTCTTGCCATAGAGCAATAAGCTTGCTCCATATTGAACTTCGCAACTCTAGTAGTGCATCACTGGGATTCAGCTCGAAGTCTCGCCAAACGACTGTTTGACCATCATAAGATTGTACGGTTGAATGGCGCGTTATCAGGTATTGTTGACAAACAATAATGAATATTTGACTCGGCAGATAGTTTTTCCCATGGTTAGCACGCTTCCAAAGTAGCTCGATGATGTGATGCTGTTTGATGTAGCGGAAAGCATAGGAGCGTAATTCAAAACCGAAATGCTCTTTCAAAAGCCGCATTGTGTGCGGAAGCACTGTCGCTTGCTGCTCGGTAAAGTCTAGCAAGATCTCGACAGCAATCATCATTTGTTCGGGTGTTGCATACCGAAAAGCTTGAATGACTTTCAAAATCGCTGGAGCGTCGCGCAGATTTCTGGATTCGAATACTAGCTTCATACCCTCTGCTTTATCAAAAGGTGTTGCTTCAACGAGTCCTTGTAAATAGAGTAGCGTTTCAGTTGGGATTACAAACCAAAATACTTGGGAAAATGCCAACAAATAGTCGTGATTACCTTGCTCTTGTTGGTGTCGAAATTGTTGTTTAACTGTCGGCCGAATTATGCGTTCAATAAGCTCATTATTGAAAATACTTAGGACTGGATTGAGTACATCGACAAGCTGATAGTGGTGGCTTGGAAAAAAGTATTTAAGGAGCAAGGAAAAATCCAACGCTTTGTCTTTAAAAAATGCGCGGTAGAAAAGATAGGTTCCCAGAATCTGATCTGAGATTTTTACAATCTCCTTCTCGTATAAATCTACAATCTCAAGCCGGTGTAAATTTTCGACTGCCTGCCAGAAATCCAGTTCATTAATTTGAAAAACGGCCAATAGTTGTGTGACGAAATCAGTGTCGGTGCGGTCAATGGAACGAAAAAAGGTGATGATGCCAACAACTTGTAGCATCAACCGATTGTTCAGTTCATCAATTTGCTGTTGAACGCTATGAAAGTAAGCATCATAAATATTGCTTGCATCATTAATGCTGGCTAGTGTGTTTTCTGTAGCAGCAACTTTGCCCATCATTAATGCAAGGCGTGGATTACCTTTTGACACATCGTTTATTCTGTCAATGTAATGACCATTTTTTATACTATGCTCTGAATCTAAGAGCTGAGCAATCATATCATTGTTTAGCCTTTCAATAGAGAGTAAAAACGTTACGCCAAAATGACGCATGGCGTCTTGCACTTTGTTTAGTGCATAGTCGCGGACAGTTGCAACTATTTTTATAACTGAGTCGGAGCTTGAAATCTGACGATAATGCAAAATTGCGTCAAAATTTGTCAGGCGATTTGCATCGTCAACCAGCAAAAGGTAATGGCCTTTCCCGTGCAGGTACGTATGTAAATCATGGTGCAAATCACGACCACGATTGAGAATGCCTTTTACTTCGTAGTGAGGTTGTTTTTCAGCAAATCGGTTGCAAATTTCTAAGGCAAGCCTTGACTTACCAACTCCAGCCTGACCAGAGATTATGAGCAAGTCCCCAGATTCCAACGCTTGTAAGCCTTTCTCAAGCTCCTCTTCTCTCGCTAAAAATTCAGTTGCAAGGGGTGTTGTGAGCCTATTGCTTCCATCGTAACCTTGAACAAAGCTTGCCAAGTCCAGTACTTGGTGGGTATCAATTTCGACTTGGAGATAATCGAGTACAAGCTTTGGGTACTTGTTATGAAGTCGAAGTGACAGACGACTCATGCCATAAGTTCTTAACGAGACATCGTGCTGTTGGCAATAGGCAATAAGAGTTTCATATTCGTGTGCTTCTAGATTGGATGAAAAACATAAAATTATCGTCTCTATTTTAGTGATTGGAACTTTTGCCTTGACCTCATTCAAACAGCCTTTAATATCCGCGAGTAGTTTGTTGAAAAGACCTCTTCCACTCATCTTTGTTGTATGTTCGACAAAGATGTAATTTCCATTTGGAAGTGGTATCCATGAGTCAGGCGTTCCTTTCCGAGTTTTGTCAGCACCATGAACGGAACCTAGCGAGTTGATGTTTTCATAGCCTTCCTTCGCTAAGAATTCGTCACAAAGCTTTTGGAATGCGCCCTCGCTTAACCCTAGTATCTGCTGCTGAATTATATTGAGCTTGCTCATAGTTTCACGATTATAATATGAGGAACGATTTGTTTCTAGAACACATGGTTCGAATTTTTAGAGACTTTTTGTTTGCCCTATGGGGACACACATTGTCAACTCGCATAAAGTATCCGTTATGACAACCTTTGTCTTGATTCATGGAGGCTGGCGTTGGCAGCAGGTTGCTCAGCAGTTACGCGTCAGTGGCCATCTTGTTTACACGCCCACGCTAACTGGGTTAGGCGAACGCGCCCATCCCACCTCGCCCCAGATTACGCTCAAAACCCAAACGCAATCAGAAGTCTCATTTTGTGAAAACGGCCGAACGGCTAGAGCTAGACAATGATTGGCAGGTTATTTATCTAGATGCCAGTCATCTAATTATGGTTGAAGAGCTTGACAGCTTGGTTAACTGTCTAAATTCGACAATTATTCCCCTTTCTTAGACTATAAAGAGAGTAAAAATAACATGAACATGAGCAAAGATCGCATTTTAACGACCCATGTGGGCAGTTTGCCCCGTCCGGCCGAATTAATTCCTCTATTGCAAGCGCATGACAATGGTTAAGAGGTTGACTTGTCAGCGCTTGAAGCCAGCATTGTAACGGCCGTTGATGAGGTGGTTGAGAAGCAAGTCGCCAGCGGTGTAGACATCGTAAGCGATGGTGAAATGAGCAAATTGAGCTAGACAACCTATATCACCAATCGTCTGGCTGGAATGGCCTATGTTGCCGATGCGGCAGCACTCGGTGGCACGCCCGGACAAGAGGGAACCAAAGGAAAAGCTGGCCCCTCGCCGCGCATCGCCCGATCAATCATGTGGAAAAAATTTGAGGCAATGGCGGAAGGTGCGCAAATCGCAACCGATCAGCTCTGGGGATAACGATTGATGTTGCCCGAACTTGACATCAAAACTTGTGATGCCGCCCGGCGCAGTGATGGGGTTGTGTTGCTGACTATCGGCCGAAACACGCGCGCCGTCAACAAAACCAGCGAATTCGAGGCAATTATCGCCATCGATCAAAGTGGTGACATCATCTGGCATCGTGAACTCGATTTTGTGCTGATG
>JANQSK010000669.1 GCA_028284105.1 Anaerolineae bacterium | reverse complement strand
AACGGGTGATGGTCTTATCGGTGATTTAGTTTACTTTGATGTAGACGGCAACGGTATTCAAGATCTAGGCGAACCTGGCTTAGAAGGCGTCGTTGTGACGCTCGAACTGCCAAATGGTGATGTCATTTTCACAACGACTGATGAAAATGGGAACTTCTTCTTTGGCGGTTTAGATCCAGACGCGACCTACACGGTGACAGTTGACACCACAGGTTCGATTTCAGGCATGGATAACTTAGAAGATCCAGATGGTACTACTGACAGTCAATCTATTGTTACACTGACGCCAGGTGATCCGACTAACTTAGACCAAGATTTTGGTTATGGTGTTGACCCATTAGATGCGTCATCTATTCGCAATTTGGTCTGGATGGATAACAATGCTGATGGTGTCTTTGACCAAGTTGATGAAGCTCCAATTGGCGGCGTCATCGTGGATCTATATCGTGACCTTAACAATAATGGCCAACTTGATCCAAACGAACCCAAGCTGCTATCAACGACGACCGATGCCGCACTAGACCCTCAGTTTGGAACGAACGGAAATTATAGCTTTACTGGATTACCTGCAGGCTCATATATTGTCAATGTCAGTGACATGCAAGGTGTGCTGGCTGGGCATTGGCACTCATTGGGTGCGCCAGACACAGATGATAATAGCCAAGAGACACCATACGATGTACAGGTCGGCACGGCCGAATCTGTAGATACTGCGGACTTTGGCTACTTCATTGACCCAGCTGCCGTGGGTAACCGTATTTGGTCTGATGATAATGGTAACGGTATTCAAGATTTGGGAGAACTCCCCATTGCGGATGCGGAAGTAACCTTAACGATTGAGTATCCAGATGGCTCAACGGTGAGCCTCACGGTCTTATCTGACTTAACGGGTGCTTACTCATTTGGTAACTTGATGTTGGATGAAGACGAACTCGGTAGCAGTGGCAATGAGCCGGTTTACACATTAACGGCCGTTCCGCCAGCTGACTTTGTGCCAACCCAATCTAACATCGGCAATCCATTGACGGATTCGGATGACCCAACCGGAGCCACTGTAGAACCTGTGAAGGGTGGTCAAAATGTGGGTATCCAAGCGGATCCGCTTAATGAGCCTCCATATGCATCAATTGACTTTGGATTCCATGCCCCACTTTACATTGGCGACCGCATCTTCAATGATTTGAATGATGACGGTGTCTTTGACCCGCTTCAAGAAGAGGGGATTGCTGATGTGGTTGTGGAACTGCTTGATGCAGCTGGTGATCCAGTCATAGATTTACGGACAGGCTTGCCTATCACAGCATTGACTGACGAAAATGGATTCTATCAATTATCGACAGTCTCATCCGGTGAATTCATCGTTCGCGTTGCTGAAAGCAATTTTGACGAGCCAACAGACCCACTCTATGGCTTTATTAGCAGTGATTATCAAAATGCACCAGCTGATCCAGATGATGATCCATTTGTCGACTTTGACAATAATGGGGTTCACAATCCTGATCCGGCAAACGGTGGGGTGGAATCATTGCCTATCTCAATGCTCATCAGTGATGAGCCTCAAGGTGAAGATGGTGAAGATGGCACCATTCCTGACGCCAACAGCAATCGCTCAGTAGACTTTGGCTTCTTTGAATTATTGACTTTGGGTAATTTGCTCTGGTTCGATACGAATGAAGACGGTATTCCACAAATTCCATTTGGGGCAGATGGTGAACCTGATCCTCCTCCAGGAACTCCGGATGGCGTTTATGATGATGAATATGGAATCTCAGGAGTTCAGCTTTCACTATTGGATGCCAATGGGAACCCAATTGTTGACAGTGCTGGTGCACCAATCACAACCATGACGGACAATGATGGACATTATTTATTTACGAATCTCTTCCCTGGAGATTACGTGATTCGTGTTGATGCTGAGAATTTCCAAGCTAGTATGCCTCTTGAAGGTTTGACCAGTGGAAATGGCCAGCCCGATCCAGATGATAATGTCGATTCAGATGATAATGGAATTGATCCTCCACCAGTGGAAAATGATCCGACTGGAGCAGAACAACCTTTTACGATCGGAATCTCAAGCCTCCCAATTACACTCACATTTGACGGCGAGCCTGATGGCGGATTAGACACGGATGATAATGACAATACCAACTTAACTGTTGACTTTGCCATGATGTTCCCACCGACTGCTGTTGATTTGGTTTCATTTACGGCCGTTCTTGCCGCAGATAATCAAGCCGTTGTCACGTGGGTAACGGCAGCTGAGATTGACGTGTTTGGTTTCAAACTGTATCGCAATGATGTCAATAACTTTGATAGCGCAACGCTGATACATGAAACACCAGCCGTAGGCGGTGCCTTTGGAGCAACCTATCAATACATCGATAATCTGCCTCACGACGGTAACTGGTTCTATTGGTTAGTGCCAATTGAAACAGGGGCTACGTCTTCAGTGCCGTTCTCAACACAGTTGAGTAACTATGTCATTTACTTGCCAATTGTGACCAACGGTGAGTAAAGAGATTATCAACAGAGTGTAACAAAAAAGGGCTAGGTGATTCACCTAGCCCTTTTTATTTTGTAATTGTTTTTTAACTCGTTAAAACCCCGATCTATTCAGTAAACAATCTTAAACCTGTTGGGAAACCTTCCCAATCCCATTCAGCATGCGAAGTCGCTCCATCAGTTCGGGGCAAATGAGTGTTCGGCTGTTGGGAAGCTCAATGGCGTAGGGCAAACCACCAACTCGCAGTGAAATGGGATCGCTGCCTTCATATTCTGATGCACAATCAATGGCTCGTTTGCAAACATCTCGCCAGTTGCTCACTTGCTTAACTTCAATGATTAGCTTGGGCTGTCCATTTGATTGAGGCGTAGCCGCAGTTGGTTTGGGTGCTGGGGTTGCAACGGCCGTTTCTCGAACGATCTTTTGTTCCATTGGGGCCACAGCAGGGTCAGGTGGTGTAATGACAACCTCTTCCCGTGTTGGTGCTGCCGCTGGCGTTGAGTCAGCTAACATCTCTTCGTCGAAATTCGGAGGAGGAGGTGGTGGCGCAGATTGTGGAACGGACTCTGTCAGATCACTTTCGGTCATTGGCTGTTGTTTTTGAACGGGTGCTGGCTTTTTTGCTGTTTCTTTAATTGGATGATGACCATTCCCATTTTGATATCCATTCCCATTGGGCTGTCCATTTGAATGAACCTGACCGTTTCCATTTCCATTTGAGGTTGGTGCTGAACGACCGTTTTTCTTTTCTGTCGGTTGAACCAAAGGGGCTACTTTTTTAGGCATTAATTTTGGTTTCTTATTAATGATTTCTGCATCTTGATTGACTTCGATCTTGGTTGAGATGGAGTCCACGATGATAGAGAGTTGGTGCTGTTCAGGTTTATGCTGAACCGTACCGGTGACCAAAAGCACTTGATCAACTTTCACTTCCATTCGCACCTCTTTCCACGTCCGTGGGAAGAAAACAAGGTCGATCTTGTCATCTAAATCTTCCAAGGTGCCAAAAGCCATCGGGTCGCCTTTCTTGGTTGTTAACGGCCGTAAAGTGCTAATCATCCCCGCTAAACGCACCTGTTTGCTATTCCAGAATTCATCAAGGTTACCAATCGTGGCGTTGGTTCGAGATTGGAGAAGCGCTAACGGCCGTTCTAGGGGATGTTCCGATACATGAACACCGAGTGCTTCTTTTTCCCACTCAAGCATCTCTTTGTGCTCAATTTGGGGTGTTATTCTTTCTTCTGGTTGTAAAAGCTCAACATCCATCTGGGCTGAAGAAGAGGGACCCCCAAACAAGCTCATTTGGCCCGCAGCAGCTGCGTTATGCGTGTTGGTGCTGTAGTTCACAATGCGATCCATCGCGTCCAAGAATTGTGGAGGTGACCCCCACTTTTCAAAGACACGGGCTTTGATCATAAATTCGAGCGCACGCTTGCCGACCCGACGCATATCGACGCGGTCACAAAGTTCTTGTAATGATTGGAATTGACCACTTTCATCACGTTCACTCGTGATTAGGCTTAAAGCGGTGGCGCCTGCATTTTTAATAGCACCAAGCCCAAACCGGATTAACGGCCGTTCGCCATCATCTTCAATTGTGAAATCAAGACCAGAGCGATTAATATCTGGTGGGGCCACATCAATGCCTAAGTTTTTGGCTTCAGCAAAGTAGCGCCGCACCTTTTCAGTGTTGTCGCGTTCCACAGAAAGCATCGCCGTCAAATATTCAACGGGATAGTGCGCTTTGAGGAAGGCCGTTTGACACGTTACCTTGGCATAGTCAGCAGCGTGCGCTTTGTTAAACCCATAGCGAGCGAAGAATTCAATATCTCCCCAA
>JANQSK010000638.1 GCA_028284105.1 Anaerolineae bacterium | reverse complement strand
CAAGGAAGTTCTCAATATCAGAAAAGGCAACAATCTCGTCAAATTTCCGATCTATATCGGTCTTTTTCATGCCGAGAATAGCGCCGTTGAGGTAGATGTTTTCGCGTCCGGTAAGTTCGGGGTGAAACCCTGTCCCTACTTCAAGGAGCGAACTAACACGGCCGTAAATATCTGCAAAGCCTGTGCTGGGGTCTGTAATACGAGACAGTACCTTCAGAAGCGTACTTTTCCCCGCTCCGTTTCGCCCAATGATGCCGACAACCTCACCTCTTTTGATATCAAACGACACATCGTTTAATGCCCAAAAGACTTCGTCTAGTTCAGCAGCACCAGTTGCTTGTCCACGCAATAATTTGGCAGCCCGTCGAAAAGGCGTTTTGATCAGATTTCCGACTTGATCACTGAGCTTATCGAATGATTGTTCGCTACCAATATGATATTTTTTACCTAAACCATTTACACGTATGGATAAATCACTCATAGTTTTTCACTTTTACATTTTCGTTGAGAACAGTTCTTGAAATGCCGTCTTAACAATTGACAGTTACTGTTCTCCAAAAGGCAAATTTATTCAACTTTATCTGTTGAATAAATCTAATTTGCTTTACATGACATCCGCGACGGTTTTTTCCATGCGACGGAAGTAATAGGCTCCACTGATCAACAGCGTCAGTGCAACGGCCGTTGAGATCAAAATCATTGGCTCAGGCGCAGTATCAGCACCTAATAAGGCCCAACGGAATCCTTCGGCAACACCTGTAATTGGGTTAATTGACGCAAGTAATTGAACTTGGCGCGGGAATTCTTCGATTGAATAAGCTATTGGAGAGAGGAACAGCAAAGCCTGTGCCAAGAATGGAACGATGTAACGGACATCGCGGAATTGCGCATTTAATGCTGAAAACCACAAGCCCATGCCCAAAGAGGTACAGAATAAGAGCAAGAGCAATGGAATCATCCACAACACCCTTAAAGAGAGATTAGGATCAAAACCTTGAAAGAAGACATAATATGCTAACATGCCTAACAACACAGTAAATGAAAGCATAAAGTCAACCAACCCAGCTAACACAGCACCAATAGGCACTGTTAAACGAGGAAAATAGATCTTTTTAATCATAGCCGAACTGGCTAGCAGGCTATTTGCACCTTGTGTCAAAGAATTTGAAAAGAAATAGTAAGGCACAAGCGCTGCGAAACTAAATAGAGGGTAAGGAATGCCATCTGATCTTATGCCCGCCATGCGGTTAAAAATCACGTTGAACACAACCATCGTAAATAATGGTTGAAGTACCGCCCAGGCAAAGCCAAGGATTGTTTGTTTATAGCGAACTTTAATGTCTCGCCATGTGAGGAAAAAGAGGAGTTCACGATACTCCCAGAGTTCTTTTAAGCCTAAGTCGACCCAGCCACTAATTGGCTCTATTCGCGTAATCGAATCGGCATCAGTCATGCTAGGCATGTCAGTAGCCCGAATGGTTTTGGGTGCCATGAAGAAAGCTCCTTCGGATGTTTCAATAATGGATATCGACAGTTGTCGATGGTTTTTGAAAGTTGGTCGTTTGAAACGATTCTGTCGAGGTGAACGTCACTACGCATCACCTTTAGTTGCTATTTTGTAGTCCACCCTTATTTTTCGCTGATTTTCCTTGCAATTCGTCCTACGAAAAGGGGATTGGTGTTTAGAAGTTAGGGGCATTATTGGTAATTGGTAATTGGTAATTAGGGGGAGTGGTGAAAGCTCCTAATTACCAATTACCAATTTCTAATTTCCAAAGGCTATCCAAATACAACTTGGTAATATCGACGGACGGGGGAGTTACTCACGATGGTCATCATAAACACCGGGATGAGCAAACCTGTCAAAATAAGTACGGGTTGATAAATGAGTTGAACGCCTAATGTCCAAGGAATGAAGTGGAACATCAGTGACGAGACAACATAAATGACCGGTGTGTTGGCCAAGTAAACCCCAAGTGACATCGTGCCCAATTGATTGAGCTGTTTTTCATAGGGCCATTTGAATTTATCAAAGGCTAAGAAGGTGAGACAAAATGTAACCGCATAAAAGGTGCGGAAGATACCGATGAAGTTTGCGCCTAACCAGCGTTCACCAATGAAGTTGTCAACCATTTGATATTCGACAATGCTCAAAACACCAAAAGCGACCAAACTGCCTAATAGCCAGAAGCGTCGTTCTTTCATCCAGTTCGTAAAGAGCTTGCGATGATAGCCCATCGCCATCCCTAAAGTGAAGTAGAAGATGCGTGATGTGAACACGAAACGGGGTGTCAAATCGTTTAGGGTTCGCAACAGATCGGACTTGATGCCCAATAGCAGCAGGTAGCCAAATGATTGAACGGTGAGTTGAATAACGGCCGTTATCACCAACGCCCACACCCAATGTTTCTTTACAAACGGCCCAATAATCGGCGACAAAATATAGAGCTGAATAATGAGCGGAATATAGTAATAAGTTCGCAGTAAGAAGCCAAGATTAATATCGTCGGGGCGCATGCGGAGGAGCACAATCGTGAGTATCGTCCAAATGACAAACGGCAAAATAAATTTTTGAACACGAGACCAAACAGCTTCCCACGGCATCTTGCCATCTTTGCCAGACGCAAACGCAACAAAAAAGCCGGACACAATCAAAAATGCCGGAATAGCATAGCTCCCTACCAACAAGCGTGCTCCCATCAAATACCAATATTCTGGGGAACCAAGCATGTCATAATT
>JANQSK010000635.1 GCA_028284105.1 Anaerolineae bacterium | reverse complement strand
ATAATGCTAAAGAAATCTCACCTAAGCCGATAATTGATATAGTCAGTGAGCCTGAGAGAGACAATGAGCCAGCCAATGTCCAAATACCAATAATTTGTGGAAGTTCAGAAATGGGGAGCGGATAAACCAAGTTGATGGCGCTAAAAAACACGAATGCACCGAACACCCACGCCGCAATGTAATTGAGCATCCAATACAACGTGTCTTTCCAAAGTAAGTCTTGAACAACGGGCTCTTTGCTTAAGCGTTGCCAAATTCGTTTGAGAATTTTTGGATGTGCAAAAAGAATAATGATTGGAATTAAGATGAGCGTGACTAAAAGCTGTAGCTGGTTTGAAGCGATTTGTTCAGATAAAACCCAAAATGGAAGCGTGAGGATTGTGATCAATAAGCCGGAAATAATGAAGAAAGCAACTTCTAAGCCGCTTAATAGGGAGGTTGTTCGTTTGCTCACCCCTTCTTGTTCATACATGAGGGCGCGCCCAGCAATGTACCAAATGGGTCCAGGTATTCTTCTTGCTAAATTGGCGGACCAACAAATTTTGGCGCTTTTTCGAAAGTTATTGAAATTGGCTAACTTTGCCGTTAACTCATGCCAAGCCCACGTTGCAATCAATAAATCGATCACAAAGAAGATGACGATTGCAATGAGCCAGGTTGGGTTGATTTCCCAATCGAATGTTCGGATTGTTTCCCAATTGGAATAAATAATTTGCCCAAGGGCTACAATAGCCACCAAGAAGAAGAATATGGAAATAAGGTGACGATAGGGAGATGCTTGTACCTTTTGCGATGTATTTCTTAGTAACTTTTTGATTCTTTGGGTTACGGTGATGTTGTTGCTCATCATGGAGACTCTTTTGCCTCGGCAAAAACTGTCATCACGGATGTCTTATTGATGAGTTCTAATAATTTGTAGAGCGGCCAAGTGGCAATTCGTAATGGCCAACTATAAAGTATTTTGAGGATGGGTCGCCATCTTTTTTCTGGCATTTCTTTTGCCCGGAGCCAAAACTCTAAACTGAGCAGTGTTAAACTTAAACGGCCGTTAAAGCTTTCAATTGTCAAAAAAGAGAAATCCGTCTTTTCCAAATAGTCTTGGATAAGTTCAGGTGTAAAGAGAAACAGATGTCTTGGTCTCTCCCAACCCACCCAATAGTTACCAAACAAACGGGCTTCAATCCCTGATGGATTGGGCAAGCTAATGACGACCAATCCATTCGGCTTTATGAGTTGGCGCACTTCTTGTAGGGTTGTGAGCGGATCATGGACATGTTCTAACACATCCCAAAGTGTAATAACATCGAACTTTTCGTGCGTATCTAGATCAGATAGGATACCCGTTTGAACATTAAGGCCTAGCTTTTCACGCGCATACTCAGAAGCATAGGCGCTTGGTTCGACCCCTTTGACTTCCCAGCCTTTTTCAGACATTGCCTTGAGAAAGAAGCCTGTCGCACATCCAACATCTAATAGCGAGCCTGGTATGGGTCGTTTATTAATGATTCGCTGGCACTGTCGCTGTAGACCGTGATTTTGAGAAATTCGGCTTAGAACAGACTGTTGAGACTCCCCATCATCAGAACGATAAGGCAAGTAGTTATCAGGATAGTGCTTTATCAATTCTTCAAAAGAGAGCTGTGGATTTTGGTAAATCAAACCACAATTGGAGCATTTTACTAATCGAAAATCACCGGGTAAATCAAGAAGTAAATCAGGCCCCTGAATAATCACTTTATTATTTTGTTGACCACAGAAATTGCAAGAGATGGTTTTCAACGTGATTACTCCGGCTTATAGGCTTCAAAAACAAAGCAAAAGGCTAAATTCAAAGGAATAATCGGTGTGAGTAACAAGCGAATTAACTCTTTTGGGTGAGAGAGATAATATTTGGTGTCTGCTGAAGTGCGAGGCCATTCACGTTCATACTTATGTGTTTTCTTCACCACTAAACCCGACCCTTCAATAATATCCTGCCATTCTTGGCGAGCTGCATATCGTTGAATGGGTTGAATATCAATGCTGGTAATCCCTTTTCTATACGCGATCAAGATATTGGTTAGGAGGCTAAACGTGTTGGGAACAAGTACAATGGCGCGACCGCCAGGTTTTAAAACGCGCGTCATTTCATAAACGGCCGTTTCCATATCAACATAGTGCTCTAAACTACCAATATTAGTCACAATATCAAATGCATTTGAGGAAAAAGGAAGCTGTTGGCTATTGCCCGTAATGAGCTTGTCAGAGCCATTGTGCTCTAATCCACTTTTTAATGCCGCAAACGACAAATCAAGACCAAAAGCCTTTACACGTTTCTTTTTTGCCAAGTTGACTAATTGAGCTCTCCCACAAGAAATATCTAAATAGTTTTCATTTTCTCTAAAATTAAATAACTCATTGAGCCAAAGGTAGAATGATTCCCGCTGTGAAATATCAGATTCCGTGTAAATTTCATCATAAGCTGATTGAGAATCGGCCGTTGAATCAATATCTGGGAGCCTGATTTCAAGCAATATAGAGGGTTTCGGAGATTTATGGGTTGGTTCTTTCATTTTAATTACTGTTTTTTCGTCCGATCATAATCAGATCGTCATTCATAATAATTTGGTTGCCGAGGCGGGTCATTAGCTTTTGGTGCGAAATAATATTGCTCCCCAATTTAAATTTCCAGTTCGTTAATTGGGGGAATCTTTGCGTAAGTGGCCTGTAAGTCATGAGCAATACGCCCCGAATCAAAATGACGCGGATAAATTGAACGATCCAATTTTTGATTTCTTTGAAGGCTGACCCATCTGTTGTGTGAATGCCCCCGGTGTAGAGAATTTCAAATCCACACGCTTGCATCATCTGTTTTAAAGTTTTTGGGCTGAAATAGGTAAAGTGCCCAATCGGGTTAATGTAACGCCACTTTTTGCCATACCGTTTTGCATAAAAGTTCCCAATGTCATGGGTGCTGATTACCACAAGACCATCAGCTTTCAATAATTTGTGCATCTCAGTTAGCATTTTTTTGGGATCAGGGTGATGTTCAATCACATCGAACGCGGTAGCGAAGTCAAAGATTTCAGCGTCAAGCGGCAACTCCTCAATTTCACCCTCGTACACAGTGAGTTGATGTTCTTCGCGGCAAAATCGGACAAAATAAGGTGAGATTTCCTGACCAACTCCTTGAAAACCCCGCTTTTGGGCTTCTATAAGAAAAGATCCTGCACCACATCCGATATCAATCAGTTTTCCAGGTGCCTTAAATCGACTTATCGCATTTAGAAATCGTTGCCACGTTGCTCGCTGAATATCTGCATTCTGTATAAACCAATCTTGAATAAACTGTTGATCGTAGCTGTTCCCAAAATTGTAATAGGACATCATGGCGTCATTGTCAGGACGGGGATTCGTAAAAATTAATCCACAATGATTGCATTTTACAATCGGCCAACTATTTTGATGGAAAGTGTCTAGCTGATCCTCTCGAACATCAACCTCGTAAAGCGTGTCATACTCAGAACGCCCACAATGGTTACAAGCGACAGTCACAATGCCTTTTGTATTTAAATCATGCATGAGGTTGTTTCCGACGGGCAATGATGACCATGACAGACCCCTTTTTTAGTTTTTCAACAAGTACAAAATAGGGCAGTGTGAGGATGCGGAAGATGGGTGATCGCGTAATTGACAAAATAAAATTGCGACTTTTGGGCGAGTTGACACGCTGCTCAAGCCAATGTTGCAAGCTGAGATTAAATAACCAGTGTCGGCCAGTCATGCAAATAAGGTTGTCCATTTCCCAACCCGTT
>JANQSK010000632.1 GCA_028284105.1 Anaerolineae bacterium | reverse complement strand
TTACGGATGTCACAACATATTCGCTCCAATCATTGACTTCTTTACCAGATTTAGATGAATGGTTAGCACCAGTAGGGCAAGCTTATCGATTTAGCTCACAGGGGGATTTACCCAATAGCTCAATCACGTTTTACTATTTGCAAAGAGATGTGCCAGGCAGCTTTGAAAATGACATTAACGTGTATTTCCGAGCTGAAGGAAACACCGAATGGGAACGCTTAACCACTGAATTGGACAGTTATCGGAATTTTGCTTCTGCGCCGCTTATGGGTGAAGGTACCTATCTACTCGCAGTCACAATCGTCACACCTGAACTCAATCCCGGTTGGAATCTTTTTGCCTATCCAAACACCAATGAACGGCCGTTACCCGCTGCCCTCGCTTCAATTGATGATTCCTACACATCAATCTATGAACTTCAAGGGAACGTCTGGAAACTTTACGACACGACGGTTCAGCCTGGATTCGAATCTATCGTTAATGATTTAGAATCTGTACAACCGCTCCATACCTATTGGATTTATGCGATTACAAATACGACCCCATTTATTGGCATACCCGATAATCTAGTGACCAGTAGCAGTTCTTCGTTCTTGTTGCCACCAGCAACTTACTATGGAGAAGTGACATCTGATGGTCCCCCCATCCCAGTTGATGCCACGGTTACTGCTACGATTGATGGAAATGTTTGTGGTGAAGCCTCATTGATTCCAGCTGAAAACAACAGTTGGGTATATAAAATCAAAATTGCCGCAGATGTAGGGAACGATTGTGGGGTTAACGGCCGTATTGTTGAGTTCACAATAGAGGGTTTTCCAACGCAAACATTAACCACATGGAACAATAGCCAGGCTCAATATTGGCCTCTTGTGATGATGGATGAAGATGAAGAGCCAGAACCACCAGAAGAGCCAGAGCCACCCGAGGACCCAGTAGCAACGGAATATACGCTCTTCCTCCCAACCGTCATTCGATAAAAATTGCTGATGAGGTATGGATAATTTATCATCTCCATACCTCATCTTTATCTTAATATCCCTTAACCAACCTACTCGAAAACTTTGTCTACCGTTAAACTAAGCGGCATGGACAAACAAACTCTTCTCAACTTTGCTCTTGATGCTGTTTGGCAAGCGGGTCGCATTACGCTTGGATACTTCCAAACGGCCGTTTCTGTGGAAAAAAAAGCAGATGACACCCCTCTAACAATTGCTGACAGGCAAGCGGAACAACATCTGCGTGAAATGATTCAAACCCGATTTCCCGACCACAGCATTAAAGGGGAGGAGTTCGATAACAAACTCACTGATTCAAACTATACCTGGATCATTGATCCAATTGATGGCACAAAATCTTTTGTATGTGGTGTTCCGCTTTACGCCAATTTGCTTGCTTTAATGGAGGGAGACAAAGCTATTATTGGCATCATGAATTTTCCGGCACTTAATGAAACAATTTATGCTGTTGATGGTGGAGGGTGTTTTTGGAACGGCCGTAAAGCCACCGTATCAAACACTAAAAATCTAAAAGATGCTGTCGTTCTAACCAGTGGTCTACATTACTTCAAAGAAAAACAGGCTGCTTGGGACCGCATTATGAAAGCGACATACTATCAACGCACGTGGGGAGATGCTTATGGGTATGCATTAGTTGCGACAGGACGAGCAGATATTATGGCCGATCCTGCAATGGCGCTTTGGGATATCGCCCCCCTCAAGGTCATAATGGAAGAAGCTGGTGGAACACTCACAGATTGGCAAGGTGTGCCAACAATCTATAACGAAGAGAGTATTGCCACAAACAAACTATTGCTTGACCCTTTGTTGAACATCATTCAGGAAGCATAAGTTGTTCCGATTTAAACAATTCACCATTTTACAGGAGAAAGCAGCCTTTAAGGTCGGCACTGATAGCATCATACTAGGTGCCTCTGCAAACCATCCTCAAAATGGCAGGATATTGGATATAGGGACAGGCACGGGGTTGCTCGCTCTCATGATGGCTCAAAAATATCCTGAAGCTTCTATCGATGCGGTAGAAAATGACTCAAACTCAGCAAAACAGGCTAAGAAAAACTTTGATTCATCCCCATTTGCTCACCAAATTACGCTTTTTGATGAGGATATAAACAACTTCGTTCAAGGGAAGAAACCTGTTTACGATCTAATTGTTTGCAACCCGCCTTTCTTTAATCAAGAAGAAGGAACTTTATCTCCTCACAAGAATAAACAAAAAGCACGGCACTCAGTAAGTCTTTCTTTTGAGCAACTCATCAATGTCGTAAGTAAAGTTTTAGCTGAAAACGGCCGTTTTTTCACCATCATGCCAATTTCTCAACATGAACTAATCAAGAAATCAATTCAAAAAGCCAGCCTTTTTATCACAGGAACAACTTTTATTAATCCAAAGCCATCAAAACCACCGCATCGCCTCTTGTTTCAAATCGAGAGGCAACCAGCACAACATCAAATCAATCACCTAACCATTGAAACCGAGAAGCGCCATCGTTATACTCGTGCCTACTTTGACCTGACAAAATCTTATTATCTCGATCTCAAACATGAATAAACAAGCAACATGCATCATTTTGATGTGGGTATTATTCATTTCAGCCTGTAATTCGACTGAAGTGCAACCACCGCCAACACCACAAGACTTAAGAGAGATTTCGATTGTGGAATCAATAAACCTAACGCCAATAGTTGAACCATCCCCGACTTTTGAGCTGACATTAACCATAACCGCTGAGCCGTCGTTAGAAGCAACGGTTCAGCCACCAGCAACAGAGACAACGGGTCCAACAACTACAACCCTAACATCTACCCCTGTTCCCGTTACAACCTCACCAACGAATACGGCTACAATTTCATCGAATTCTCCAACCCCCTCTCCCACTTGGAGTGTCCTATCAACGGCCGTTTCCCCAACAGAAATCTCTGCACTTTCTCCGACACCAACCATTATGGGAACACCTTCTGAACCCTGTAGTGAACGCTTTCCAGATGATAGCTTGCTCACCTTAATCTCAAAGACCTATGGTATAAGCGAGGAATATGAGCCAAGCGATCTTGTTTCAGTGAATGATTATTTACCATTCCGAGTCACATTAGGCATCCAAATGCAACTTCGTGAAGTTGCCTTAGATCCCCTTATTGAATTGATCTCCGATATGGAAGCGGTTGGGCTCTCTCCAAGAGTTGAGTCTGGGTATCGAAGTGCATTCGATCAAGCCATTGCCTATGCGAAGTGGCAAACCTTGTATCCAGACCGGGTCGATTTAATAAGCGCCCTCCCTGGACACAGTGAACACCAGCTGGGGACAACCGTTGACTTTACATCTCCGGAGTTGCCTGGATTAACTGGTGACCCAGAAATTCGTTTTCATCCATTTTTCAGTCAAACAAGTGAAGGAATTTGGCTTGCAGAAAATGCGCATAAATATGGGTACACTTTAAGTTACCCACTAGAAGCTTTTGAAGCGACGGGTTTTAATTTTGAACCTTGGCACTTTCGATACATTGGAGTTGAATTAGCCACAAGACTACACCAAATTGGCATCTCTTTTACTGAATTTCAGCTGATTAATCAATCACCACCGTGTAATCCAAATGAATAAATCTTGGATATTTTACTTCTTATTTATTTGGCTGTTCACAATAAGTTGTACAGGCTCACCCAGCCTCCCAACTGCCGTTCCAACCCTCAGCTCACCAACCGAAAACAATCTAGTTGAGGTTGCCCCTACTGCTAAATCAATTGTGATCCCTGAAACGGCAACCCCTCTAATCATCCCGACTCTTACACCAATACCGGTTTCAACCCCAACGGCCGTTTCTCCCTTAACTATTGCCCTATCTCCAGAATACGAGACGATTGACACAGGTGATTGGGTAAAAATCATTGATGAGAATCCCGAATTGCAATATCAGCAAAACAACGCTGATGCAGCACTTATTCTTAATGGAGATGGCACTTTGATTTGGCAAGATCCAATCGCGCTAACTGTATCTTGGACGGAGCGATGGGAGATGGTGAGTTGGGAAGAAGCACAGCAGCTTATTCAAGATGGTGATCCCAGAATTGAAATCATGCCGTGGCGAGAGATGCCAGCAAACCGAAAAGCGCTTTGGATCAACGACCGTTCCCCAGCAGACCCAAGCTATCCATATCAAACACGCCTCTCCCTTGTACACGATCCCAACCTCAACGTTGACACATTAATCAAATCTATTCAGGAAAGCTTGCCATCATCCCAAACTGCTCATATTTCCGCAGTCGGAGATATCATGCTAGGGCGTCGATTAGGGTCAGCGATCCAAAATGGCAATATTGATCATCCCTTCGAAGAGGTTGCGACCCATTTAAAGCAATCAGATATAACGATTGGAAATGTGGAATCTGCACTTGGGCAAGGGGGCATACCGGAGGATAAAAGATATCCATTTATTGCTCCACCAGAAGCGGCCGTTTCTTTAGCCAATGCTGGTTTTGATGTTGTCTCCCTGGCGAACAATCACGGGATGGATTATGGGGCAGGCACGCTTTTAGAGGCGATTGATCTACTCAACCAGCAAAACATTGCCGCAATTGGGGCTGGTTCCAACCTCACGCAAGCCACAACACCGTTTATTCAAACAGTTCATGACATCACCATTGCTGTATTAGCCTACGTCCATGTCCCCGTTGAAAATTTCGGTTTTGACACTCGAACATGGACAGCAACTGAATCGAGCGCAGGGTTAGCATGGGCTGACCTTGACCAAATTCAAATGGATGTTACGGCCGTATCTCCATTAGCTGATGTCACCATTGTGGTGCTTCACAGTGGCTATGAATATGTTCCTGCACCCAGTCCTCCCCAAGTGGCTGCCTCAAAAGCAGCGATTGATGCAGGCGCTGATCTCGTTATTGGTCATCATGCTCATATTTTGCAAGGAGTGGCGTTTTATGGAGAAGGTGTCATAGCCTATGGCTTAGGCAATTTTGCCTTTGACATCAATGGTGCACCAGAAACTGCCGTTTTAGATGTTTGGTTTGATAAAAATGGCATTCGAGAACTTCGATTCACACCTGCCGTTATTCAAGCAGGCGGGCAACCCCGTTTTGCAACACCCGCTGAAGCCAATAATATTCTCAATAATGTCTATCTACTCACCACCCTACTCAATCCATCAAATCCTTAGAACGATCTGATAATTAAGCACACGCTGACAAACTGCAATTGCGAATTGTAAAATCCCTTCCCTTTGGTAAGATCGGTTCATACCCTTCCAAGTTGGCAATTTATGAAAAATATTCAAGAATTTAATCAAAATCTACTCGACAACATGTCCCGTGTCATTATCGGCAAACGAGATGCGATGCAATTACTCACCGTGGCCATGTTGTGTGAGGGTCATGTTTTATTAGAAGATGTTCCAGGCGTCGGAAAAACAATGCTGGCTCGTGCATTATCAACAAGCATGGGCATTGGCTTCAAACGTCTCCAATGCACCCCTGATTTACTTCCTAATGATGTCACTGGTGTTTCCATCTTCGACCAAACCAAACAAGGATTCACCTTTATACCGGGTCCAGCCTTCACAAATATCCTGCTGGCAGATGAAATTAATCGCGCCACACCACGCACCCAATCTGCTTTGCTTGAAGCAATGGGTGAGCGACAAATTACGGTAGATGGCACGACATACGGCCTTGAACGGCCGTTTCTCGTTATTGCGACCCAAAACCCTGTTGAATACGAAGGCACCTTCCCTCTTCCTGAAGCACAACTAGATCGATTCTTCCTCAAGCTCAGCTTAGGCTATCTCGATGAGGCATCTGAAAGCCAAATGCTGCTGAACCTAGGTAAAGAACACCCGATCGAATCATTAGAACAGGTTGTTGATGGTAAATCCTTACCTGAATTAGCTCGCCAAATTTGGGAAATCCACGTTGATGAAACCATTCGCAACTATATTGTGCGGCTCGTCTTTGCAACGCGGAATCATCCCGACTTTATAATGGGTGCCAGCCCTCGTGGCAGCCACGCACTTTATAGAGCCATTCAAGCTCAAGCTGCTATCAATGGTCGAGATTACACCTTACCCGATGATGTCAAAATGCTAGCCCCTTATATCCTCGCGCATCGATGCTTGGTTCATCCTGAAAGCGCCCTTCGAGGAATAACAGCAAGTCGGGTTATAAACGACATCATTCAACAAACACCATTAGATTTAGGAGAGGTTGAACAAGGGTAATGCTTTCCCTTATTGTTGCGCTATTTGCTATCGCTTTTCTTTTTAGGGTCGATTTTATTTTTTACATCGGCTATATCTGCATCGCAATTTATGCTTGGAGCCGATGGATGGTTCCTAAACAGCTTGAAGAGTTGGGTATAAAAAGAGAGTATCCTGAACGCGCATTTTGGGGTGAGGAAGTCAAAA
>JANQSK010000622.1 GCA_028284105.1 Anaerolineae bacterium | reverse complement strand
GCCGTTTCCATATTGGGCAGAAATTTGATGCATGGATACAGAGAGTGTGTGTAACCCTTCTGCTTGACGAACTTGAGTGAGAGGCATAACGGCCGTTTCCCAAGCTGTATCTCCTAAAATAATGACAAAATCAATATCTTTAGCTGGAGGTTGCCACAAAGGTGCTGAAAAAATTTGAGGTTTCAATACGGCTGCCCTTGGTGCAACAAAAAAGCGTTCTTGATCTGTTTGGATGGGAAAGAGTAACGGCCGTTTATCTTCTGATTCTATTTGGATACCAGCAGATTCAACTGTTTTAAATGGCTCTATTGTGCTCGGTATGACATGACCCTTCAATATTAACTTATCAAAGTAGAAAATATCGACCAGAGCATCGTTCGTTTGTTGATTATCTAGAAGCAATGTGTTGGTGCCAAATAGGAGTGTGCCTTCGGGTAAAGAGATGTTTGCTTCGTAGGAGAGTTGATCATCCCAGAGCAAGGTTGTAAGAAAACGGCCGTTTAGCCAAAGATCGACATCATGGTCTGGATTGATGTCATTGTTTTTGGTCAGTCCCCAAAGATTGACAGTTAAGGTTTGCTCACCGACAGGTTGATGTGCAAACTCAAACGCTAGCTGAACAGATTGTCCATGTGAGATTTGTTCCCAAAACCAAGGGTTTTTCACGTGTGGGGCAGCGCGACTTTCGTAAATAAGATCCTGCTCAACTTGGTGAATGATTTCAATAGGGTGTTGCATGTTCGATTGTAAATTGATAGGTGAAAGCTCGAGACCAGATTCACTGCCTGTGAGCCAGAAAGGTGTTTGATGAGAATAACGGCCGTTTACCGTCGGCGCGTAAAAATAGAGGTGATCATCTTCAATAAAATAGGGAACGGGGCTGCCAGCGTGTGATAGTGATAAATGATCGTAGCTAAAGACTTCGAATTGCAAACCATGATTCAATAACTCACGCTCGTTAACTGTATAAACGCCTTCTTTTTCGGCGAGCAGCAAGAGTCGATTGCTCGAGGGTGCAGAAGATAAGGTGCATCCTGTTAAAAGGATTGCATTTAATCCAAAAATCAGGAGCAAAGAAGGGAAGCGCCGCGAACTGAACGCGAAAATTGCTTTGGATAATATCTGCATAATTTAACTGGCACAGGCGCAACACGTGGGGATGTTGCTGAGAGAAATTAATGTTTAGTTTCTAATCGAATAGCCTTCGATAGGCGCAGGCAGCGATTGGTTGATAAGGCCTCTGGCGATTTATTGGCTTCGACGTGTAAAAATGAGCGTCGTTGCATAAATAGCAATACCAAATATTAGAAGGGCAACGATAAACCCGGCCCATAAATAAAGCCGTCCTTGGGTTGGTGGGAGCGGAGCAGCTTCTTGCTGAGCTTGGGCATTTTCTAGAGCGGTTTGGTCGCCAATGATTGTGACGCTGTTGTTAAGATCGCGCTCATCTGGATCGTCCCCCGGAACCGGTTGCGCGGTTGCTGGGGCAACATAGCCTGAGCCTTCTAGTTGTTCAACGGCTGTCGGTGTCGGTGCAGGGACATATCCCTCGGGCAACGGGGTTGGCTCAACGGGTGGTGGATAACCCCCTTCAGGTGTGGGGTCTTGGAATAAAACGATAGGCTCATTGCCGCTTACTAAATTTACGGCCGTTCTGCGTTCTATACTCTCGACCACAATCTCATTTGCTGGCTGGTTTTGAATTGAAACTGTGTTTTGTCGACTTGGTTCGGTGCTTTGGTTAAGCAAAGGTTGATTGCTTTCTGTGGCTGGTTGGTTGTTACCGGCTGGCGGTTGTGGTACTTGAACGATGGGTTCTGGATTGATGGGCGGATTATTTGGAATCAAAACCAAGATAGGTTGTGCAGTTTGCGTGATTTCCACTGGCGAAATAGCGAGTTCGATTTCTGTACCATTGATCTGTACTTCGGTGAGGCGATAAACGGCCGTTTCAATACCCTCGGCATGGATATCTACAAATTCATAGGTGGCACCTGTGGTGGGCGTGCCAAAAGCTGGAATGAGCTGTTCATCTACCTGCATGAAAGTGCCGTCTCCGCTGCTTCGATAAAGTCGAAAACCCACACTGTCTAACTCACTCGCAGTTTGCCAGGAGAGGGTGACCGAATTGTCGATGGAAACGGCCGTAAAGGTGACGAGCCCTACACTTCGAGTCTCTTTTGCTTCAGCAGAGTGAACTGAAAACGAGAAGATGAGTCCCAAAATTAAAAGCCACATCAACCGAGATGGACGAACACCTTTTTGAGATGTCAGTGGGTGTAAAAGATATTTACTTGAAAAGCGCAAACCTAATTTCATGAAACAATCTCACCATGTTTGATTGGTCTTCTATTGTTGTACAGCAGGTAAGAATAACGTGTTGTACCGAACCCAGTCAAATTTCAATGCTGGGTCACCTTGAAGCGTGAAGCTGTATAATGGCGCGACCGGTAAACCTGAGTGTGCATACTGGTTTTGGGCATGTTGAATGCCCTCGCCGATACGTAGCGCACCATGTTGATAAAAAGCATCGTAGAAGGATTGATGCATCAATGAATGCTCACTATCTGCACCTAATCCTGAGGATGACCAATGAGCTGCTGTGCCGCTAATGGGCATGGTGAGGAGGGTCTCACTGATGGCTGGCAAGCCTGGCCATGCAAAGTGTCCATCTAAGCAGTCGGCGCTTATGATGACAGTGGGGATGTGGTTGAGCCATGCGCCTAACGTGCTGTGATTGTTTGCAACCGACAATAGGATTCCATCCCCTCCGCCCCAAAATTGAATGCTGCCGTGTCCTCGATAGTTGAGTAAGTAGCTTCCCTGACCATTGATTTGTTGAAAGAGGGCTTGATGAATGTTGATAACGTCATTCTGATTGGCATCGACTGGTAAGCAATAGCTCTGGGTTGATTGACTTGAAGAAATTCTCTCAGCGGTGCTTTGGTTTTGCTGGCAAAAATCCCCTGCTGCATCGGTGCTATCCGCGAGGAAGAGAATGTCTTTTTGTGTATGCGTTTGGAGGGAAACGGCCGTTTCATACGCCATAATTTTAGAAACGGCCGCTTCTGCTTCTGCCAACGTTTGGGCAGCAATTCGGCCAATCATCACATCAGGCACCAAATCATCATCTAGCATCCCCATTGTTTGATCCGTTGGAATCAACCCTTGAAATCGATCAACAAATTGTAAATCGGTGGGTAAAAAAGTTGGTTCCTCTGTGTTCCACGCGCTGTTTTGGCAGCTCCATTGACAATTAAGCTGACGTGGATTGATCGTTGCATCACCAAAAAGCGTGACGAACTGAGGTGGCTCTTGCCAAGAGTGCTGTGCATCTCGCAAGTAGGCATTGATAGCAGAGGGGAGTCTAAACCCATAGCCAATCTGGTTAAATAAATGTTCTGCATTGATGACGTGGGTTGTAAAGCCATCATGGGTTTCTCGATACGCAGCGAGCCTTTCCGCTTGAGGCAAAAAAGTTGGATGCGAGATAGCAATCCACGTTGCCTGCTGTGCATCTGGGGCAAGCTCAACCGGTACATATCTTTCAATGGCAACTGGTTTTTGAGGTTGAGCTATTTGCAAGATGTAATCAATGGGTTCATTGGTCGTTTTTCCAATGCGAAGGTCGGTATTGGTAAGATGTCCATGTTGGAGATTGATGATTTTGGGCCTAGTTGGCTCTGTTACCTGCCAAAGCATGAGGTCATCAACGGCCGTTTCTCCCACATCAATCAGTAAATCTTTGGTTGTTTCATGAGTAAATCGAAGCCGGTTATCCAAAATAAGCTGGCGGCTGTAGGTGATTGTGGCTTGATTCAAATAGAGAACGTCGGGAGTCGAAACGGTGACGGATAGTTGATTGTTGTCAGAAGTTAAGGTAGCGGCGGGAACAGTTTGAGTGAGATTGACGCTTTTACGGCCGTTCCATACTAAACTTTCGGTAGGGGAGTTATTAATAGAAACGGTAACTTCATGGGTGAGGCTTCCAGGCGTTGATGATTTCGCTCTGGACATCCATTCAGTTGTCAGAATAACATCAGCCCCATTGAGCCTTGGATCTGACAGATCAATATCATATTTGAGCTCAGCCTCATCAACCCCACTGCCAGCGCGCGGAATGCGATCCCAATACCAAGCATCTGGCTCGTTTGGAAACGCGTGCCATTGGTCAGTCCAGCCGCTAAAGAAGTCGTTTTCTGGAGCAATGACACTTGTTTCAGTAACCCAGTTTTGGGTTGCGTTTGTGTCAACTTCATTAGCTAACAGCTCGATTTTATTTGTTGTTTCACCGGACCAAAGCCAAAAGATGTTGTCTTGAATAAACTGTTTTTCATACCGCGGCCCATCAAATGCCCAGCCGTAAAATTGGATTGCTTCATCCGCTTCAAAGAGCGCATCGTTGTTTCCAATAAAGTGTGTGGCAATCGGCTGCCCCCGATGCATCATTGTAAGTGTTTGGGGGGGGAGCTGATTTAAGGGTAGCCCCGCTGCTTCAATGTCTGCACCCGTTATAGTGTAAATACCATCCCCCACTATGGTGATTTTTAGCGTGTTTTGTCCGATAGGCAGGGATAAAGAATCTTGTTCAAATGAGGCTTCCGTTGGTAAACGAATGACAACGAGAGGAATCAATAACCCTACAAGCAACCATTTATTGAATTTGTACATCGATCAACCCTTTTTGATTCAAAGCATCAACAAATTGGCCAATATCGGGATGGATTTGCTCGGGATTGGCTTCATAAACGGCCGTAAATCGAGTCACCAAATCTTCCATAGATAACCAGTCATTTAGAAAGTGCCATAGTTGCGTGCCAGCTTCGTTGAGGACCAGCATTTTGCCATTGTCTGGATGGAGCAAAATCATTTCTCCATCAATGGTTTCATGCACAATGTCCGGTTTCTGTTTGTATTTCATGGGTCCCTCCATTGAAAATTGCCTGAAATAGATTGGTCGCGTTTCTTTGTCCAAATGTGCCATCCAGTGAGAATGGTTAATACAACAATCGGCAAAATGAGCCAGCTGGGAAAATATGGAATGTTGGCTGTTTGATGGAATTGGGTGTGTAATACGGCCGTTCCATCAAGCTCGATCTCCTCAAGGAAATAGACATACCGTTTGCCACGCTGAACTGATTGATCGGCATATTCATACATTGCCCCTTGCTGACTGTTTCCTTGGCTTGGAATGAGTGTCGGATTGATGCGCAAGCGAGTGTCATGATTCGCAGATTGTCGATACACGTTAAACCCAACGCTATTCGTCTCCGATTCGGTTTCCCACTCAATAAAAATAACGGGTGTAATGACCCACTGACTGACATAGAGAAAAAGCATGGCGACCCATGCTACAGTGAGCATAGAATGTTTTTGCAAGGCAACCTTAATTGTTGTGATCTCCGCAGGTGGCACGCAAGAGAACTGGACTAATAGGTAGGACACAACACTCGCTGAGGCTCGAATTGACGAGACACGCAAGGGTGACTATTATTAGTTTATAGAATAAATGTTCCAATAAGGGTTGGTTCCACTACTGACACTACTAACGACTCATTGGATTGTAGCAAAAAAGATAGATAGGCAAAATTTATGGCTAAGAAAAGATCAAGGTATGTCTGTTCAAATTGCAATCGCGTGACGGCGGCTTATGTCGGACGTTGCCCCAAATGCGGTGAATTTAATACGATGCAGGAAGAAGTATTGGTAAAGGAAACGGCCGCTTCTTCTAAAAATCGTCGGGCGCATGCCAACGTCATCAGTCAACCAACGCGCCTACATGAAATTAAGTCAGATAACTATGAACGCATGAAGCTGCCAATGGCCGAATTTTCACGCGTGCTTGGTGGTGGCATTGTGCCAGGGTCTATTGTTTTGGTGGGTGGCGACCCCGGTATTGGCAAGTCAACGCTCCTGTTGCAAATTGCGGCAGATGTGGCCAATGGTCATGGCACGACGCTGTATGTTTCTGGTGAGGAAAGTAGTCGGCAAATCAAAATGCGCGCCGACCGTATGGACGTTAAAGCCAATGAGCTCTTTTTGGTGACCGAAACGCGCTTTTCAGCGATTCAAGAACATATCCAAACTACCAATCCCGTATTGACCATTATTGATAGTATCCAAACCACCTTTGCCGAAGATTTGACCTCAGCAGCGGGCAGCGTAAGTCAGGTGCGTGAATGTGCCAGTCGGTTGCAGGAGCTCGCTAAAACAACGGGTATCACTGTCTTTTTAGTCGGCCACGTCACAAAAGAGGGCACCATTGCGGGGCCTCGCGTGTTGGAGCATATTGTTGATACCGTTTTGTATCTTGAAGGGGATCCGTTTCACCGATATCGGCTACTTCGCAGTGTGAAAAACCGGTTTGGGGCGACAAGTGAGGTCGGGGTTTTTGAGATGCAAGAGCAGGGCATGCTTGAAGTCCGAAATCCATCAGAGGCATTTTTGGCAGAGCGGCAAATTAATGCACCTGGATCAGCGATTGCAGTGCCAATGGAAGGCACACGGCCGCTTTTGGTGGAAATTCAGGCCCTTGCCAGTGCCACCAGCTTTT
>JANQSK010000612.1 GCA_028284105.1 Anaerolineae bacterium | reverse complement strand
ATCTTAACTAAGCTGTTGGATTTGGTAAGAAGGAGATACAGATGAAAAAAGCAAATATAGTCGTCATTGGTGCAGGCATTGTGGGCACCAGCGTAGCCTATCATTTAGCGCGTCGAGGCGTGCAAAATATTGTTTTAATCGATAAAGGGGATCCTGATAACAATGATGGATCAACCTCTCATGCCCCCGGTGGCTTGCGAACTTTAACTGTATCAGACTTCTTTACCAAGCTTGGCTATGCTTCTCGGCAAGTGTACGATAAATTGCCATTGGCTATTGAAGGCCAAGAGCAGTTTTTCCGTGTTGGCTTTGTTCAAGTTGCCAATAAAGAAGAGCGATTTAATAGCTATAAACGCATTCAAGAGATGGGGTTGAAGCACGGCATCGAATCCCATCTTCTTACCCCGAATGAAGTAGCGGACAAGCTGCCCATGATTGATCCGAGTACCATTTATGGGGGGATGTTCGTGCCGAGTTCGGGAACGGTAAAGACAAGCTTAATTGCCACTTCAATGCGTCGTGAAGGGGAAAAAACGGGCAATCTTTCAACGATCGGTCATACACAAGTGACTGAAGTGGTTCAACAAAACGGCCGTGTTGTTGCTGTGCTCACCGACAACCCTGAATACCCTCGTATTGAGTGTGAACAGGTTGTGCTAGCTAGTAATATTTGGGCACCTATTTTGTGTGAAAAGCTCGGTGTCCCTATGCCGTTATTCCCAGGCGAGCATCAATATATCTTTACCGAACCGACTTCTGTGTTAGACCCATTCAAACATGTTGAATCAGGTCATCCGATTGCGACAATGGATGATATTTCTGTCTACTTCCGTCAACATGATGATCGAATTGGGATTGGTTCTTATCATCACGAAGCCCGATTGGTTGATCCCGACAAGCTGAAGAAAGATGCCAAGTATCCATTTACACCAGAAGATTTTGAAGATGCGTGGCATTTAATGAAACATCACATGCCAGCCTTGAAAGATACCAATGTGTCACATGGATTCAATGGATTATTCTCGTTTACAGCGGACCATTATCCAATTATCGGGGAATCCCATGTCAAAGGGTTCTGGACTGCGGTTGGTGCTTGGCTATCTTTTGCGAGTGAAGTTGGGAATGTATTGGCACGTTGGATGATAGAGGGTGATCCTGGAATGGATATGTCCTATGGAGACATTAACCGCTTCCATCCGCATCAATCAAACGATGAGTTTTTACGCCGTCAAAGTAAATATTACTACGAAATTGGATTTGATATCTTGCATCCAAATGAAGTGGCCTCAAGTGTTCGCAACCTCCGTTTTTCTCCTTATCATGATCGAATGGAGCAGCTTGGTGGTCAAATGGTGCCTCTGGCTGGTATTGAAAGCCCTTGGTATTACACATCCAATGAAAAACTCCTTGAAAAATATGGAGATCAGTTCCCACATCGTACAGGGTATGATGGCACGTTTTGGTCACCCATCATTGGATGTGAACACATTGCCATGCGTGAGAATGTTGGCTTAATGGACTGGTCTGCGGCGATTGGGCCTATTGAAGTTTCTGGTCCTGGCGCACTTGATTACCTAAACTATTTGACGAGCAATCAAATGGATAAAGCAGTTGGTCGCATCAGTTATACGCTGATGTTATCCCCTTCCGGCGGTATCAAGCGCGATTTGACCGTTTTACGCCTAGCTGAAGATCGGTTCTGGATTTTGACGGGTAAAGGTAACATGCCCGCAGAAATTTTCTGGATGAAACAATACATGCCAAAAGATGGATCGGTTGTTCTCCAAAATCGCACAGAGGAATTTGTGTCTCTTGGTCTTTGGGGACCAAATGCGCGAAAGGTGCTCGAAAAAGTATCACCCGACGATTTGAGCAATGAGGCTTTTCCATTCTACACAGCGAAAGAGATTGGTGTTGGAATGACTCAGGCAATGGCCATTCGAATTTCTTACGCGGGTGAACTGGGGTATGAGCTATACGCCCCTGTGAGCTTTGGACAGCGCATTTGGGATACGCTCTGGGAAGCTGGCAAAGCGTTTGATATGACGCCTGTTGGGCTGGCAGCACTTTTCTCGCTTCGTGTTGAGAAAGGATATAAGCTGACCGGCTCTGATATGACCATTGAACATACAGCATATGAATCAAATATGGGCTGGATGGTTGACCTCAAGAAAAACGACTTTGTAGGAAAAGAGGCGTTGGTAAGGCATAAGGCAGAAGGTAGAAAGCAGAAGCTTGTTACGCTTGTTTTTGATGATCCCAAAGCGCTGGCTTACGGTTATGAGCCTGTTTTTATTGATAATGAGGTCGTTGGTTATGTGACGTCTGGTGAATTTGGTTACTGCGTTGGGAAATATATTGCTCTTGCATATCTGCCAACTGAACATGCGAAAGTAGGAACGGCCGTTTCAGTTCGGTACACCGGTAATTATTATACGGCCGTTGTCAGTGAAGATGTCCAATTCGATCCCAAGAACGAGCGTTTAAGAGCCTAATCTCAAATAAGCTAATTTGTCATGCCCTTGAAGACGGGCATCCACAACCTCAAATACGATGATGGAAATCATTAAGAAAATACTTCTTATTGATTTCCACTTTTCATAAATAAAAAAAATGACATACACAATCCGAACTGCTACCTCAGAAGACGTTGAACCTATACTAAAACTTATGCCGCGCTTGGCCGATTTTGAATTACCCGATCGACGTAAGCCTGAACAATTTTGGCACGAGGATGCAAAAGTTTTAAAAGCTTGGGCAAATGGTGAGCGCTCAGAGGTTTTTGTCCTTGTAGGTACCACTGACGCTAATGAAATTCATGGGGTGACGATTGTGACCATGGGTGACGAATTTTTCAGCCATGAGCCAAGTGCGCATCTTGAAGTGGTTACAGTTGCTCCTGAGGCAGATGGCACCGGTCTAGGTCGTCGACTTATTGCGGCCTCAGAAGAAGAAGCGAAAAAGCGAGGCGCATTGAGCATGTCACTCCACGTCCTGAAAAATAATCATCGGGCTCGTCATGTTTATGAAAAAATAGGCTTTACCGAAGAATTGATTCGAGCGACTAAATTTTTTTAAAACAAATTTAGGCAAGTCAAAAACCAACACGGCTTTCGCCCAATATTTTTTAGAAATCTTCCCTAAAAACGTACAAGGCTAAATTTCAAATTCTAGGTAACATTCACCAAAGCGTATAGCTCATGGCTTATAGATCATAACGAATAGAAAAGGATCAACTCTATGAGACTAATTGTAGATGGAAAACCAATTTCCTTTGATGAAGGAGATAATCTGCTAATTGCAATGCTTAAAGCAGATGAGCATCCAACGGGAGGCGGATGCTTATGCATGGGAGGTGACTGCTCTCACTGCTTAGCAACAGTAGATGGTGTCTCCTATGTGAGGACATGTCAAGTCAAAGCAAGACCAGGAATGGTTATTGAACGGCATCCAGATGATGGCTATCCACCACTGCCTTTAGATGATGATGTCGATATTGAGGTACACGCACACAACAAGTTTTGTGATGTAGTTGTGATTGGCACCGGAGAATCGGGCACGGCCGAAATCGTAAAAGCGCAATCTGCTGGCAAATCCGTAATCTCACTCGATACCAAAGATGGGCAAGAGGCCGTTGGCATATATGATGGGCCACTGGTTATTGCTCGAACGAGTGAGGGCATGTGGCATATCAACGTTAATGATGAAGTTGTTGTGGCAACAGGTACTGCTGAAATTCATCCCGTTGCTCCAGGATCTCATTTGGCAGGGATTGTGACATCGAGAGCTGCTACTGAGTTAGCTCATGGTGGTGTTTCCCTTGGGAAAGTTGTTGCAATTGGGACGCCACCTGTAAATGTTGAGACCGAACCTGTCGAAGGTGAGATTGTTCGTTTTGAAGGGGATTCCAAAGTTGAAGCAGTCGTGGTGAAGAATGAGGCTGGAGAGGAAACACGAATTGCTTGTGACACCGTTTCGGTAGGCCTTGGTTACCATCCGCGAAATGCACTATATCGCATGGGCAATGGATTGCCTGTACGTGTTGTGGGGGATGCCGCGCTTGAGTCCGATATTCCCAAATGTCCAGCCGCTGGCATTGTTTGTCCTTGTTCACATGTTTCTGTAGATGATTTGAACTATACGTGGGACAGTGGCTTTCAAGAAATGGAGCTGGTCAAACGCTCGACTTTGGCTGGGACAGGCACATGCCAAGGGTCAGTTTGCTTGCCTTATTTGCGGAGCTTCCTGTTAGATAAAGGCAAAGAGTTGCAACCTTCGTTTACAGCACGTCCCGTTACCAAGCAATTAACAATGGGGGAGATTGCCGCAGGAGCACATCATCATCCAACAATGCGAACCGCTTTAGATGGTGAACATCGCGCTTTAGGGGCTCAAATGGAGCGCTCGGGTGGATGGTGGCGGCCCTGGACGTATGGCAATTCGATGGAAGAGTATTGGGCCGTTCGCGAAGGTGTCTCCATTATGGATGTATCTACCTTAGGCAAAATGATTATTCAGGGCCCTGACGTGCTACCACTACTGGAACGACTTTATCCAACACAGGTGGCTACGATTAAAAACGGCCGTTCTCGCTATGTGTTGCTTTTGAATGAGCGAGGCTACATCATGGACGATGGCCTCATCTGTAAAGACAGTGATAATCAATATTATTTAACCTTCACAAGTGGTGGGTCTAGCCATTCTGAGATGTGGGTGCGTGATTGGTCGTCGAGCTGGGGATACGACGTTCGGATGCTGAATGTGACCTCAACCTTTGGCGCTATCAATCTCACGGGTCCTCTTTCAAATAAATTGCTTGCCAAAGCGGGTGTAACCGAACCGCCCAAATTTATTCGCCATAAGAATGTTACGATTGCTGGCGTTGAATGCCGCATTTTGCGGTTGAGCTTTACAGGGGAACTCTCATATGAACTCCACTATCCAGTTGAAGATTCGGTCAAACTGTGGCGTGCCTTGATGGAAATGGGGCAAGAGTTTGGCATCAAACCTCACGGTTTGGAAACGCTTTTGACGCTTCGCCTTGAGAAAGGGCATATCATCGTTGGGCAAGACACAGATTTTGATACAACAGCTAGACGAGCTCACCATGATTGGATGGTCAATCTGAAAAAAGAAGAGGCCTTCATCGGTCGCCATTCTGTCATTCGAACCAATCGTATTGAACTAGATAAGATGCTGGTTGGATTTGAAATGGATGGCGAGCCGCCTATTGAAGGAGCTGTGGTCTGGCATAACGATGAATATGCGGGCTACATCACCTCAACTGGATATTCCCATGTTTTAGGCAAGGCTGTCATGATGGGGTGGCTTTACTATATGGATGGTGAACTGCCTGAAAAAGTCACGATTGATGATCGGCCTGCCATGCGTGTTCCAACGCCATTTTACGATAAGGAGGCGACCCGTGCCCGAGCTAAATAGATTGATGATGACACGTATCGTGGCAACGAAATCTGCCTTGGATACTGCCGTTTTTCCTGATGATCGCCAGGTGATAAGGATTGCTGGTGATGAAGTATTGATTCATCCACCTGTTGAAGATGTCACTGTTGATGATCCGCACGCGATTGTCATTTCAGACGGTTCGTTTGCCGGTGTTTGGCTATCTGATGCGGAGTCTCGCGCCCTATTAAGCCACAGCTGTGAATGGGAACCCCCAGAAAAACGGCCGTCTTTTGCCCAAGGTGCGGTTGGTGGAATAGCTACCAAGATCATATTTGAAGAGGATAAATCCTTATTTATTGTGCCTGCAGCAATGGCGGCAGAATTTGAGGAGCGGCTCGCATGAACGAATTTCAAGAGAAAAAAGTCAAACTCAAATGGCATGAGCCCAAGAAAACATATGACGTCATCATCATCGGTGGTGGCGGTCATGGTCTTTCAACTGCTTATTACTTAGCATCACGTCACAATATCACGAATGTTGCAGTTTTAGAGCGTAAATATATTGGTGGTGGCAACTCTGGTCGAAATACCACTGTGATTCGGGCCAATTATGGCATTCCAGAAGCGGTTCGTTTCTATCAACAGAGCGTAGACCTATACAAAACGCTTGAAGAAGAAACAGAACGCTGGATCATGCACAAGCAAAAAGGGATCCTTTGGATGGCCCATTCGGAAGCGGCTGTCCGCCAAGAAACGGCTCGTGCAAAGGTGAATCGTGCATTTGGGTCTAAAACAGATTTTGTGACGCCTAAAGAAATTAAAGAGATTTGTCCACAGATTGATTTGTCCGGTGGCGATGTTTGGCCTGTAATGGGTGCAACGTATCACCACGAAGGAGCAACTGCTCGACATGATCGCGTCAACTGGGCATTGGCTGAAGGAGCTAACAAACGTGGCGTGCATATTCACCAGAGAACGGCCGTAATCGATATTATTAAAGATGGCGATAAGGTGATCGGGGTCCAAACTACAGCGGGCCCAATGTATGCCAAAATCGTGATGAGCGCGGTGGGTGGACATGTGACTGGCTTAGCAAAAATGGCTGGACTTCGCTTGCCCATTCGTACACACCCACTTCAAGCGTATGTGACCAATCATTATGAACTGAAATTCAATCCCATTGTTGCGTCAACGAGTTTGCTATTTTATGTGTCCCAAACGGCACGAGGTGAAATGTTAATTGGGGCTGAGATTGATAGACAACCTAGTTACTCTTATCGATCGGGTCATCATCTCATTCAGAACTGTTCATTTAGAGCAATCACACTGCTGCCCTTTTTGCGCAAGCTGAGAATCTTGCGTCAATGGACAGGTGTTTGTGATATGAGCCCTGATTATTCCCCGATCATGGGGAAAACAGGTGTAGACGGATT
>JANQSK010000598.1 GCA_028284105.1 Anaerolineae bacterium | reverse complement strand
GCGGCCGTGAATGATCCCCTTGTCGTAATCACTGCACCATCATCTAAATTCCAAGGGATAATTTTGCCAGGTTGGTTTGAGGCAAGGGTTACCTTTTGCTCGTCGCGAGAGGCTTCAATGTAGGTCAATGTGACGCCTTCACCAGAAAACACACGACGTATAGCTCCTTCTACGCCACCAGGCACCTTAAGTGTCCACTCTATATCAGGGTCAAACGCCATAAGGGACCCTCGGCTTCCCCAACAGGTCTCTCCTTTTTCAAAGGTTAAGTGTGCGACTTGAGCCAATTCGCCTTCTACTCTATATTGCATAACTTTCTCCTGTTAGAAAATTGTGGGCGTGGTGCTTGCTACATTCTGTTGTTTTACTTAGTTGCCAACTGTACATGGCTCAATTGAATTATCCAAAAAAGTAACCTTTCAGCATTAGTTATAGTTTGGCCAATTCAGTAACGGCCGTTTCTTCTAAATCAGCAATGTGCAGCAAAAGAGCAGATGCCTCATGAAGAGGTGCTATTCCCAACTCGGGGGAGGACATGATGTGGTTGGAAACGGCCGTCCATAATGGAGCGACTTCAGCAAATTTTTGACTGGCAATTTCGACGTGTGGGCTATTGAGGTGGCTGTTTGCTTCAAACAAGAAATCTCGATAAAAGTTTCGGAAGAGTGCTCCGCCAGTTCCACCTCTTTCCATGAGCAGCCCAACCTGATGAAGGGCGTCAGGTTCAACTGTATCAAACCAAGTTGGTAAGAGTTTAGCAGTTTTTCGAATCCCCTTGATTCCAAAATTGCGGATAGGCGGGTTGAGATAGCTGTTTGCATTTCGAACGATCGCTTGTCGAAGCACTTGAGGCCAATCAATGTTGTGGTCTCTTAGCGAAATGGTCCATGTTAACCCTTTCGGGGCCATGGGACCTTTCCAAAGTCGTCCTTCTTCAAATCTTTTGCGATTTGTCCGTAAATTTGAGCCTTGTTGATGAGTGTCAACCACATAAATGTGCTCATCATCATAGCCGTGCATGGCAAGATAGTGCCCACCAAAATGAATGCCTGATGTAAAGTAATCCAAATAGTATGCATCGATGCGCACCGCGACGGGTTGACCTAAATCGATGAATGGGGCAACATTTTCCCACGCTCTTTTTTTAGAACTTGTCTTTCGGTATTCCACCTGAAATCCGAGATTGGTGGCAAGATTTTGCGTGATTTCATCCGGTTGTGGTCGGCCACCAATAAAAGGGCCAGGCATATTTTTAAAGTTTAAGACGGCATAGGCTAATCCTTCACCTAACCCAAATAACATCGGCTCGCTAAGTTCAAGACCAGCATGCTTGAGGAGGTTGCCCGTAGCAGTTGTTTCGCAGTGTTCACCGATAAATGGTTCAAACTCATGTATTGTTCTCATTAGACCTGTTTTCCAATTGCTGAATCGTTTGTTCCAGCCAGCTAATCTGAGCATTAATGACAGCAAGACTATATGCAAACATCATGGCGGCATTTGCAGGATGTTCAGAGGCATCGCGAGAGCCTTCGACCGATTTTTTACGTTCATTCAATCCGTCTAAATGGATTTTGAGGGCTGAGATTGATTCTTGGGTTGTCATCATTGGTAGGTTGGATAAACCAAGCTGAATCGGGGGATAGCAACGGTGGGGAGTGCTTAATGATTCTAATGTTGCCTTTCGACAAGCTTCGACACCACGATCTGTGGCACTAAACACTTTTCGAGCTGGTCCACGACCCTCTGCGATTTGTGAGTGACTTATCACTAAATCAGAAGCTTCTAATTTTTTGAGGAGGTAGTAGATGGACGAAAATCCAATCTCCGTCCAGTTACGCATACCACGCTCTTCAATCACTTGTTCAATCTCATAGCCGTGTCGTGACTTTTCAACAATAAGGCTCAAAATAGCAAATTCTGCGTTTGTCATAAGTTTAGTCTCGCAATAGAATATTCTGATACTAGAATATATAAATTTACCCAAATTGTCAACCATGATAATGAGCTTAACGATTGAGCAAAAAGTGAGATGCTTTTACCTGCAATGAGGTGCAAACTGGTGTTGTCTGATTTTCAACAATGACGCATCATTCGAATGGGTAGCTTTAGTGAATGGGATAAAAATCAAACTGAAAGAATGAGGGATTTAGCGCTGTGACAGAATTTAAGAAACAATCCATATCTTTAACGATTGATGAGGTTGAGCTCAAAATATCAACAATCTTCAGAGAAGAAGAAAAACCGACCATTTTGTTTTTGCATGGCTTTGGTTCAACAAAAGAAGATTATGCAGACATTGTTCGCCAGGAGCAGCTGAGTGATTATTCTTTTTTGGCATATGATGCCCCTGGATGTGGTGAAACGGTTTGTTCCAATTTAAACAGTGTTTCTATTCCATTTCTTGTAAAAACGGCATTGGGTGTATTGGCAGAAATGGAGATTGAGAAATTTCACCTAGTGGGACATTCAATGGGTGGGTTGACTGCCTTGATGCTGGCTGATCAATATCCGGAAAGGGTTCTCAGCTTTATTGACATTGAAGGAAATATTGCCCCAGAAGATTGCTTCTTAAGTCGGCAAATTATTGATTATCCTGCATCAACGCCAGAAGAGTTCTTTGAGCTTTTCATTGAACGCACCTTACATTCTCCAGCCTATTCAAGCCCTCTTTATTCGGCCAGTTTGAGGCATAAGGTGCGTGCGCAAGCCGTGCCGGGCATTTTTCAATCGATGGTGCATTTGTCTGATCATGGGGATTTAATGACACGATTTTTAAATTTGCCCTTTCCAAAAATGTTTATGTATGGTGAACAAAACAAGACGCTATCTTATTTAGATCATATCGAAACGCATGGTGTGCATTTATCTGAAATTCCTGAATGTGGACATTTTCCAATGTACGCCAATCCACCAGCCATGTGGCGTGACATTGTACAGTTTTTAAACCAGATTTAAATCGGCATTTCTTTTTAATTTAGGCAACAACATTGGAAGCTTTTCGGGTCTAACAACAATGTAAACGGCCGTATTGGTTTTCTCACCCCTAATCCATTACAATCCCGAGCTGGGTGACCATTATGACAACAAACAAACTGAATATTCGCCGTATCGGCCTGCTTCTTTTTCTATCCATCGTTCTCGTAAGCTGTGGGGCCGACCAGCAACCCACTGACACATTGGTGAGTGCTGTTGTTCCACTTGATACGGCCGTTACAAGCACACCCATTCCACCCACAAAAACGTCATTACCTACATTTGCACTTTTTGTGACGGACACACCTGCACCCACTTTAACACCGAGCCCGGTCCCAACCGTGCCACCCACCCAAACGCCTATCCCAACAGAGACCCCTGAACCACCAGCATTTGGGTGGCTCACCTTGCTCAATGAATACCGCAATCTCTCGAACTTGCCCTCAGTTGGATACAGTTTTGAGCTATCAGACAGTGCCCTCTTACACAGTGAATATGTCGGACGAAATGATGATCCGTCGGCTCGTTCTCAAGTGGTTGGTGCACCTTATTACACGGTTGATGGCTCGATTGCGGCTGAAAGGAGCTTGCTTTTTACCATTAATGATCCCAATGGCACCGACTTATGGGCGCTAGATTATTGGTTCTCCTCCCCATTCCATGCCTTGACATTGCTTGACCCCGACCTACAGCGCGTAGGATACGGCCGTTTTCGAGACGATTTTGGGGGAGTTCAAGTCTCATATGTGATGGATTCATCTTCAGGCATGGTCGATCGTTCCGGTAATGTTCAATATCCTATTTTTTATCCACCCGATGGCGGGACTTCCTACTTCACCAATCAAAGCTTCTCTGAGTTTCCAGAGCCATCAGCTAGTTGCCCAGGTTTTGAAAAACCGATTGGACCTCCTTTGATTTTACAGCTTGGGGATGGCTCGTTGACCCCGAATGTGACGGAGTTCCACTTGTTTGTTGATAATGAAGAAGTAGAGGCCTGCGCTTTTGATGAAACGAATTTTACGAGTCGATTTGAGGGCGAAACGATTGTAGGACGAAACTTGCTTGATACGCGTGATGCCGTGGTGCTGATCCCGAAACGGCCGTTGTTGGTGGGTGATAAAGTGAGGGCTGTTGTCGTTGTGGATGGCCAAACGCTCACATGGTCATACAAAATTGAAGAACAACCATTTCTCCCCTTTGAAGAGATTCCGCGTTCAGTGCCCGATTGGACAGTAGGAGATAGCGTGACGTCTTTAGGGAGCATCGATTTAACGGGCTTTAACTGGGGAGGCCAAACCCACGACTTTTTGAATCCCGGTGTGATGAGCCAAACTGGGATGAATTGGGT
>JANQSK010000597.1 GCA_028284105.1 Anaerolineae bacterium | reverse complement strand
CAAGGGCAAGTAATAGGTGGTCAAAATTTGAATAGGATTCCCAATGACGGTGTAGCCTGGATAAGCAATGACTTGTTCAAAGAAGCTCAGTAGCCAGCGTGGTTCTAATAAAAATGAAATACCGGCCAAACCAGCCATCCAACCAACAAAGCTCCCAATAAATCGCCAGCGCTTCTGGGTGATTCCCCAAATGATAAGTGCGGGAATGATCAAGAAAACCATCTGCGGTTTGAAGGTGGAAAGTGCCAACAAGGCCCCAGCCCAAAGATCGTTCTCTCGTTTGAGAAAAAGCAAACATCCAATCAGGCATACAAACACTACCCCAGCAAATTGTCCCAAAATGATGGTGCGTGTACTGCTGTAATAAAAAAGGGACCAAAGAATGGTAACGGCCGTTAACCAGAGCGGCATTTTCCATTCTAATAATTGAACACAAAACAGCGTCCCTGCGACAAGCGAGAACATGAGCACCACAAGCCAAATCGCCTGCACCCATGCGTAGTCCAACCCCACCAGTGGCAACAGCGGAAAGACCACATAAAACGGGTACACGAACAGCACTTGATCTTCGTTCGGTTGGGCTAAACGGCCGTAGATGTCTTGTTGGATCGCTTCAGTCGCTTCAATGGAGTAAGGATCAATCCCATCTACCCAAAAAAGCTGGGCCCCTCGCCAGCGAGGGTAAAAATCATTTGCCCCAGGGACACGCACCGTAAATGAAAAATAGGTGCCTATCACCATCAAGATAAATAGCAATGTCAGCGCAAGGGAACTCAACCCAATTTGTCTATTATTCAACGTCATAAGTTATCGACAGCAGTTGATGTGTGTTTTTTTGTCAACTCAATTTTGAAAATGTGTAATTTACAGAATCCTATAAATCATGTCTTAAAATGAAGAATACACCAACTTTCTGGGACCATTCTCCTACCACTCTGAAAATTCACCCCTTTTATACCGAAATCACAAATTATCACTGCTAATATCCCTTCAACCAGGGGCGTGCACTGAATCAAAGCATTTAAAGCTCACAGTAGTTTTTAATCCTCTTTGATTTAGAAAAGAACGTTGTGGCGCATCATCGCCAATAGTATCGGAACAATAAACTGTGGGAGTACTACATGAAGTTGAAGTTAATATCAGGAGGGCTTGTTGGATTTGCCCTCGTCGTTTTGTTGATATCCTCGATCACTTCGCCAGTAGCTGGCTATTACGATCCAATTTTAGAAGAACTAACCTTCACAGCAGAAACTTTTGAATCTAGCGAAGGATTTGATTACGCTATCTCCTCAAATGGGCTGGAAATGGCTCCCGAAGCGTTCACCACCATTTACACCTCACCCGTTATTGAAGCACCAATTTCATTTAATGTTGTAATTCCCCAATGGATTGCCCATTTACCTGAGGGAAGCAGTTTAGATGTCCAAATTCGAACCAAAACCCGCATGGGCGAATGGAGCGTTTGGCGACATGCCCACACGCACGGAGATTGGACGCTTGAAGAAGAAGAGCTTGAAATCGGTGAGCTGATTACGGTCCCCTTAGAAGACGGCCGTCACACCCATATGCAATACACCATCAGTATGAGCCGCTATAACAGCCTCACCACACCCGTCGTTGAAGAATTTACGTTGATCTTTATCGATTCAACAGGGGGCCCATCGATTGATGAGATGATTGCCCAACAGGCTGAAATTGATGCTCAAAAAGAAGGGCGCGTTGCCGATGACAGCTATCCCCGCCCTACAATCATCAGTCGGGACGTGTGGTGCATCTCTGACAACTGCAACTATATTGAAGAACATCGCTATTCGCCCGCAACCCACATGGTCGTTCATCACACTGTTTCCTCCAACGAACCAACCGATTGGGCCGCTATTGTTCGAGCCATTTGGTCATTTCACACCCATTCTCGCGGCTGGGGAGACATTGGTTACAACTATTTAGTCGATCAAAACGGTATAATTTACGAAGGTCATTACAGTGACGATTATGTCAATCTAGATGTTGAAGGCGCTCACTCAGGGGATGCAAATCTCGGTAGCATGGGGGTGGCATTAATTGGAACTTTCACAGAATCAACACACGCCATTCCTGGCATTACACCACCAAGCGTCATGGTCAATTCATTAGTTGATCTCCTCTCTTGGAAAGCGGACCAACGTGATATTAATGTGTACGATGCCACAAACACGCTTCCTGAAATTGGATGGGGATTACCCCATCTCATGGGTCATCGTAATGTGTTTGGCTCCACAGAATGCCCTGGCGATCAAGCCCATAACCTCATCCCCTACCTCGTTGAGGAAGTGGCAGCCAATATTGGGATTACAAATGAATACACGGTCGTTGACGAGCGTAGTTCTCAGGTGACACATAGCTTTAACTGGGCACAAGGCCCCAATGAGTGTGGTAACAATATTCATTCATATTACACATGGTCAACAACTGATCCCAATGCCAGCACCCATTGGGCAAAATGGCAGCTTGATATCCCTGCCCAAGGGTATTATGACATTCAAGTCCGCGTTCCTTACTGTCTAACTGGTCGAGCCGAAACAAGCGGGGCGAGCTATGAAATCACCCATGATCATGGCACAAGTCAGGTCGTCATCGACCAAAACAGAGAAGTTGGCAACTGGATTTCCTTAGGCACATTCTTGCTTTCACCTGAAGGGCCGAACCGCATCAATTTAACTGACCTAACCACCACAGACAGTGGACTTGGTATTTGGGTCGACGATTTACGCTGGAAGGCAGCCCCACCCTCAATCACTGCCGTTTCTCCATCTTCTGACTATTGGCTCAACACCCAAGATGTCACATTTGAGTGGAGTAACACCACCTCACAGACCACCACGCTACAGATCAGTAATACCCCCACTTTCTCAGAAACGATAGTGTCACAAGCGTGGGCAACAGATACCATTAGCTATACCCATTCCTTTACAGAAGATATCGATTCGCTCTATTGGCAGGTGTCTACCCGAATAGTAGGGTCCAATGACCTATTGAGCACAGACGTCATATCTTTCGGGATTGACACGGCCGTTCCTACCAGCACCGTGACCTCCTTCTTCAACTTTGCCCCTGACATGTATCGACTTACTTGGGAAGGGATCGACGAGCTTTCTGGCATTCAGGGATATGATGTGGCTTATCGACCGCTCAACACCGAGAACTGGACGTCTTGGTTAACCGGAACACAACAAACGGCCGTGACCTTCATCGCCCCAAACAATGAACAAAATTATGAGTTCCGAATTCAAGCCATCGACAACGCCGGAAATCGCCAACCCGAACCCTTAGATTTTCCCAATACAGAACAGGCAATTGCCCTCCCGCATGCTATAATGATACCTATCATTCGTAACTAATTGAGCGAGAGTAATGAGTGTAAAGATAAGCACTCTTACTCTGGCTTTTCGGGAGAAAACATGGCGGGAATAGAAGAGGTTGATGTTCTCATCGTTGGATCAGGGCCATCTGGCACATCCACAGCACTCCATTTAATCAAAAGCAACCCAAACTGGGCAAAACGCATCACTATTGTTGACAAAGCCATTCATCCACGTGAAAAGCTTTGCGGCGGTGGTGTAACTCATATAGGCCAAAACATCCTAGCAGACCTTGGTCTTCCTTTTGAACCGGAGAGCTTTGAAGTGAAAGAAGTGAAGCTTGTCTATCGGGACAAGAGCTACTCATTCTTAGGTGACCCTGTATTTCGGATTATTCGCCGGGATGAGTTTGATCATTGGCTAGTCCAGCAATGTGAGTCATTTGATATTCCAGTTCGTCAAGGGGAAGGTGTCAAATCAATCACGCCTCATGATGATTATGTGGAAGTGGTTACTGAAAAGACAACGTTCCATGCCAAAGTGCTTGTCGGTGCAGA
>JANQSK010000593.1 GCA_028284105.1 Anaerolineae bacterium | reverse complement strand
AACGGTATGATCGCTGGTTCTCGCGCAGTGATGGATGGCAACCCCCGTTTAGGCTATATGCCAACCTTCCCAATTCCAGAAGAGTTGCGTTTGGGTAATGCTTTCGCGTTGGGTGCTCAAGTCACCTGCCCAGAGTGTGTTATCGACATCCGCTGGATTGGTTCTTGGCATGATCCAATTTTGGAACAAGAAGCGGCTAAATCCCTCTTTGATGCCGGCGCACAAGTTGTTATGAATGGCGCTGACACCGCTGCTGCTGCGCAAGCGGCTCCAGATGGCAAATGGGGTATTACCTACAACTATGTTGGTAGCTGTACAAGCGACCGTTGCCTCACCGCTGGTTATTGGAACTGGGGTCTCGTTTACGCAGACATCGTTCAAAAATCAATCGACGGCACCTGGGTTGGTGGCTGGGAATACTTTGACGCTGACACAGGCGCGATGGGTCTCTATGGCTACATGGAAGGTGAAGAGTTGCAACCTGGTGTTGCTGAATTGCCAGAAGAAGATTTGGCTTTGATTCAAGATGTATTTGATAGAGCTATCGCCGGTGATTTTGATCGCTTCGATGTGTTCGCAGGCCCAATCATGGACAATCAAGGTAATGTAGTTGTTCCAGAAGGCGAAACCCTTGAACAAATTGACCTCGATGGTTTTGCTCAATTTGGTAGCCCATGTGAAACTTGTATGTACTGGTGGAACGAAAACTTCAACGCTGAACTGCCAGACTTGAACTAAAGTGTAACTAGATAGTGGATAGTGGGTAGTCAAAGACTACTCACTATCCAAATAGAAAGGCAGTGTATGCTTAACGATCCCGTCCTTGTTAACGATTGGCATGCTGTTGCAGAAGTTGATGATTTAAAAAAGAAAAACCCATTGCCCGTCCGTTTACTGGGTGAAGACCTTGTGTTGTGGGAGCTAAACGGCCGTATTCATGCGTGGCAAGATTTGTGTGTTCATCGTGGCACCAAATTGTCGATGGGTAAGATTCAGAGTGACTGTTTAATTTGCCCCTATCATGGCTGGCATTACGACGAATCTGGACAGTGCGTCCACATTCCTGCTCACCCAGAACAAAAGCCCCCAGCTAAAGCGAAAGCCAACACCTACAAAATTCAAATAAAATATGGATTAATTTGGGTCACACAGGGAAACCCGCCCCACGATATTCCAACCTTCCCCGAGTGGGAAGATGAATCGTATCGGAATCTGCCCTCAGGCCCTTACCATTTTAATGCTGCCGCGCCCCGTGTTATCGAAAACTTTTTAGATGTTGCCCATTTTCCCTTTGTCCATGAAGGGTCGCTAGGTGATCCATCTCGACCCGAGATTGCAGATTATGAGGCTGAGATTTTAGATGCGGGTGTGGTAAGCGAAGGAATTGAGTTTTTTCAGCCCAATCCGGATGGTACAGGCGTTGGGGCTGTTGTGACGTACACGTATCGTGTGTTTAGACCGCTTGTTGCTTATTTTGTAAAGACGAAAGGACCAAGCTTTGCTGCCATGTATGCTGTCTGTCCCATTGATGAATTGCACTCAAAAGGGTGGGTGCTTATGTCCATGAACTATGGCTTTGACCAGCCGGCGGAAGAAATCATTTCATTTCAAGATCGGGTGACAGGCGAAGATATACCTGTGGTAGAATCTCAGCGCCCTGAGCTTTTGCCGCTTGATTTGCAGGAAGAGCTTCATCTGAAAAGTGACCGTACGGCCATTGCCTATCGCAAATGGTTAAATCAACTTGGTGTCACTTTTGGAACGGCGTAGGGTTGGTAATTGATAAATTAGAGATTAGGAGATTGGGAGATTAGGTTATTGGGTAATTGATTTTCAATTTTTCATTGGTTGTTGAATATTCCAAATTCGTCACCTGTTGAATCGTTTTGTACCCAAACTACATCCTGCTTTTTGCTTATCACTCAGCAACTCCCACCGAAAATAAAAAGCTGACTTGCTAACCAGCTGAAATGCTGATCAGCTAACAAGCTGGAGAAAAAGATGAAAGAGGGTCTCCCACTTGCTGTTGACATGCAGGATATTGTGATTCGTTTTCCAGGCGTGCTGGCGAACGATCATGTGAATTTCATCTTGCGCAAAGGGGAAATTCATGCGCTTTTAGGGGAAAATGGGGCTGGCAAATCAACGTTGATGAATGCGCTGGCGGGGCTGCAAAAGCCCAATTCCGGAATCATCAATATTAATGGACAACCCGTCAATTTTAGCTCACCCAAAGATGCTATCTCAGCGGGCATCGGGATGGTTCATCAGCACTTTATGCTAGTTCCTACCCAAACCGTGACTGAAAATATTTTGCTTGGTTTAGATTCCCCTCGCTTCTTTATGAACATGCGCAAATACAATCAGGAAATTAAGGCGCTGCAAGAGCAGTTTGGTCTTTATGTTGATCCTGAAGCCAGTATTTGGCAGCTGTCAGTAGGTGAACAACAACGGGTCGAAATTTTAAAGATGCTCTATCGTGGTGCTGATATCTTGATTTTGGATGAACCAACGGCCGTTTTAGCACCCCAAGAAATTGAAGAATTTATGCAGACCCTGCGCTCGATGGTGGCACAGGGTAAATCGATTATTTTTATTAGCCATAAACTGCAAGAAGTAGCCGAAATTGCCGATCGGGTCACTGTCTTGCGCAAAGGTCGCGTGACGGCACAAGGGCATGAAATGGGGGGCATGACCAAGAAAGAGCTGGCTCAACTGATGGTTGGGCGTGACATCGTCTTTGCGGTTGATAAAGAAGCCCAAGAGCCTGGTGAAGTCGTCTTATCAGTCGACAAGGTGAGTGCAGAAAACAATAAAGGCTTACCTGCTCTACGGGGCGTCTCGTTGAAAGTACGGAGCGGTGAGATTTTGGGTGTTGCCGGGGTATCAGGCAATGGTCAAAGCGAATTGGCTGAGGTGATTACTGGATTACGCCAGTGTGAAGGCGCTATCCATGTGAATGGTGATTTAGTAAGCAATCAAGCGCCGATTGTGGCTATTAATCGCGGCGTTGCCCATATCCCTGAGGATCGTAATAAAGTGGGCAGTTCGCCTAATATGTCCATCACCGAAAACACCATCATGAAGGATTACAAACAAGAACCTGTTGGCAATCGATGGTCGATTGATTTTCTTAAAGCGGGGGAACGCGCCAGGGTGCTGAAGGATAAATATTCCATCTTAGCACCCAGCGTTGAGACATTAGCCCGTAAGCTTTCTGGTGGTAACCTGCAAAAGGTGATACTTGCACGAGAAATTTCAACAAAGCCCCGCTTGATGGTGGCGGTCCAGCCGACACGTGGGCTTGATGTGGGGGCGATTGAGTCGATTCAGACGCTTTTGCTTGAGCAGCGTAAAGAAGGAACGGCCGTATTGCTTATCTCTGAAGAGCTAGATGAACTGTTGGCATTAAGCGACCGCATTGCAGTGATGTATGACGGCCGTATTATGGGAATCGTTGATGCTGAAGAGGCTGATATCGACGAGATTGGGTTGATGATGACCGGAGAAAAGAGTGAGTAGTGGAGCGGAACTATGCCATACCGACTGCATATTGAAAAAAGAGTAGAAGATTTTCCACGATGGTTCCCTGCAGCAGTGTCAGTTGGGGCTGTCATTGTGGCATTTATCATCAGCGGCATCGTATTTGCCCTGATAGGTGGCGAGCCATTCCGCGTCTTTGGATTCTTTATCCGCGCTACATTTGGAAGCTGGCCCGTCTTTTCTGACACGTTGGTGAAAGCGACACCCCTCATTTTTACAGGGTTGGCCTGTACCATCGCCTTCCGCATGAAGCTGTGGAACATTGGAGCTGAAGGGCAGCTGTTTATGGGGGCCTTTTGTGCCAGCGCCATCGTTTTGATCCCGATCGTTGGCGAGGAGACACCGCGGGCAATGGTCATCACTTTGATGTTGATTGCTGGGATGATTGGTGGGGCCATTTATGGATTTATCCCCGGTTACCTCAAAGCACAGTTCCAAATCAACGAAATTATTACCACGTTGATGCTCAACTACATCGCTATTTTTTGGAACAACTACTGGATTTTTGACCGCTGGAGCGACGGTGGATTCCAAATGACCCCAACTTTTGCCAAAAATGCGTGGCTGCCTCGTTTAGCAGACTATGCCCGAGAGATTCGGGCTTTTTCCGGTGTCACACTCCATTTAGGTGTGGTCTTTGCCCTGATTGCAGTGGCAATATTGTGGTGGATTATGCAGCGCAGCCAGTGGGGGTTTGAAATTAAACTGATTGGTGACAATCCGGATTCAGCCCGATATGCAGGCATCAATGTGCCTCGGAACATCATTTTGGTCATGATGCTCTCAGGGGCGTTGGCCGGTTTAGCTGGGATGGTTGAGATTTCTGGTGTGGTGCATCGATTACAACAACAAATTTCACCAGGATACGGGTTTACGGGAATTATTGTGGCGTGGTTAGCCAAGCTTAATCCAGTCACCGTTATTTTAGTTTCGATATTGTTTGGGGCACTCATCGTGGCGGGTCGTGAGATTCAACCGTCTGGGATGTCCCAAATGCTGCAAGGGTTTATTTTGTTTATGGTGATTAGTAGCGATGTGCTGCTGCGTTATAAAGTGTCACTTGTTCGGGTTGGGGAGGCTGCTGCATGAATCCAATTATTATATTTAATGCCGGTATTGCCACCGGGACGATTTTGCTGTTTGCAACCATTGGGGCCATCTTGTCGGAACGCTCAGGTATTCTCA
>JANQSK010000588.1 GCA_028284105.1 Anaerolineae bacterium | reverse complement strand
ACGGCCGTTACACCCTGCATAAAGAAATAGGTAAAGGGGGCATGGGCATCGTTCACCTCGCCACTGACCGCCTCCATCAACAAAAAATAGCCCTAAAGCAAATCAATATCGATCTTGGTACATCTGATTGGTTAAACAATTTATCAATGACCTATGGGAAAAATCCCAAACTCATTATGGCAGATGAGTTCCAAATCTTAGCCAGTTTACGTCATCCCAACATCATTAGCGTGTTGGATTATGGTTTCGACCGCAACCAAAGCCCATTTTATACCATGACCTATCTGAACGAAGCCGAAACGTTAGTTGAGGCCGGGCAGAGAGTGGGTTTCCATGGAAAACTGGCTTTGATAGGTCAGGTGTTGCAAGCACTTAGCTATTTGCATAGGCGTGGCATCTTGCATCGAGATTTAAAGCCAAATAACGTGCTGGTTGATAAGGGACAGGTGAAATTAGTCGATTTTGGTTTAGCTTCATTTAAAGGCCAAAACGGCTCCTCTGGCGGCACGCTGTTGTATTTGCCTCCCGAAATGCTTTCACACAGCAACAACCATCGGTTTAGTGAAGCTGTTGATCTCTACGCCGTTGGGGTCATGATGTATGAAATGTTTAGTGGGCGCCATCCTTTTGATATTACAAGTGGGGATTTTGTCGACCAAGTTTTAACAACATCACCTGATTTAAACAATGTAGAAGGCGATGAGCTGATTAGAAAAATAATAGGCCGCTTATTAGAGAAAGCTCCCCAAGATCGATATCAACAAGCAGATGATTGTCTAAGGGATTTGTACAAAGCAGATGAACAAGCTGGTTTAGAAGAACCTGAAATAATACGAAACAGCTTTCTTCAAGCGGCTAACTTTATTGGGCGTGAAAACGAAATTTCCCAATTAAAAATGGCGTTAGATCAGGCGAAACAACAAGGTGCTTTTTGGGTCATTCGAGGAGAAAGCGGTGTTGGAAAAACACGCCTATTGGATGAGATAAGGACGTATGCACTTGTTTCTGGTTGGCATGTTCTAACAGGACAATGTGTTCTTAATGGACGACTTCCTTATCAACTTTGGCGAAATATTGTGCCAAGCTTAGTTTTTGATATTGAACTTAGCGATCTTGAGGCTGGTGTGCTTAAGCAAATCGTGCCAGATATTGAGCAACTTCTGCAAAGAAGCGTACCCGAACCCCCTGAGTTAAGCGGTGAAGCCCAACAAGAGCGTCTTGTTCTTACCTTAATTCAGGCGATTCAGCGATTTGAGCACCCTCTGTTGCTCCTGTTGGAAGATTTACAATGGATTCAAGAAGGTCTAGCACCCCTTAAGCAGATGGCTAACATCCTTAGCCAGCTTCCCCAAGTTGTCATTTTGGCGACTTGCCGGCATGATGAAGCGCCACAATTCATAGACCAGCTACCATATTCGCGCGAATTATTTTTAAAGCGGTTAACCCATTCAGAGATTGAAAAATTAAGTCATGCTATGTTGGGTGAGGAGAATATAACACCTCAAATTGTGAAACTTCTGACGCAGGAAACTGAAGGGAACACTTTTTTTATTGTCGAGGTGATGCGGACCCTAGCAGAAGAGGCAGGCACCATTAATAATATCGGCCAGATGTCACTGCCGGCAGGTGTGTTTACTCATGGTATGCACCATTTATTAAAGCGGCGGATTCAAATGGTCTCAGAATCTGATCAAGCGCTATTACGTTTGGCGGCCGTTTACGGTCGTGTGCTTGATCTTGATGTGCTCAATTGGATGGAACCCAATGAGGATATTGAAAGTTGGTTACTTCGCTCAAATGAGAATTCGATTCTTTTAGTGCGTGGCGGAACATGGCAATTTGCACACGATAAATTGCGTGAGGTGCTGTTAAAAGATATACACCGGAAAACTGAACGACAGATTCATCAACAGGTTGCTGAGGCGATTGAAAATATCTATCCAGACGAAAGTAGATATCAGCGGGCGCTTTTTGAACATTGGGATAAGGCAGGAAACGTTGACAAAGCCATTCATAATTTGTTGCCTGTGGCTAAATATTTAATTGAAATTTCTGCAAAATATAAAGATGCCCAAACGTTGCTAGACAGAGGGCTTCAATCAGTTTCGGAAAATGATCCTCGCCGAGTTGCATTATTAAATTTACAATCAACTCTGTTCAACCTCCAAGGAGATTATCAGCAGGGGATAATATTTGCTCAGCAATGCATAGAATTAGCTGAAAAGCTTAATGATCAACAAGGCTTAGCTGAAAGTTTAACGAATTATGGGTTTGGCTTAGAGTTTCTCGGAGAATATCAACGGGCTAAAATCCATTTTGCAAGGAGCTTGCAACTGAATGAGTCGTTGGGTAATAAACAAGGTGTTGCCAGAAACCTTGATCGGCTAGGGTCGGTGGCCAGTCACCAAGGGAAGCATGAATTGGCATTTAGCTATATTCAAAAAAGTATGGCGATCTCTTCAGAGACTGGCAATAAACATGAATATGCGCTTAGCTTGAATCATCTGGCATCTTATCATTTACACTCGGATTATGAAAAAGCCCGATTTTTTATCAATCAGAGTTTGTCAATTTTTAAAGAATTGGGAGATCAACAAAATGTCGCCATTAGCCTCATGAGGCTTGGTGTTTGTGCGCGCAACCTTAAACAATTTGAAATCGCTAAGCAATATTTACATCAAGCTTTAGCACTTGAGAAATCGATTGGATTGTCAGGCGGGATATCCACAACATTAAACAATTTAGGTCGCGTGGCTTATTTGATGGGGGATTATGACCAAGCGATTGATTATGGTCAGCAAAGTTTTGCTATTCGTAAATCAATTGGCTACAAATATGGGTTGGTTTTTAGCTTGCTGATACTTGGTTTTTCCCATTTGCGCCTTGAGAGAGTTGAAGCAGAAAGTTACTTGAAGGAAGCACTCACAATTTCAAACTCGATTGAGGCACGGCCGTTAATGGAGGCTGCGATTGCTGGCTATGCTTGGCTTGCTTATCAAAAAGGAGAAGCGGCTTATGCCACAGAGCTTACCCGTTTAGTAGAATGGGGAGATGCTGAATTGTGGTTGGAAGATTTACATCCATTGCTAGAGGCTGCGCTTGGGCAAGATGTGTATCAAACAATCCAAGCGAATGGTGAAAAGTTGGTGTTCGAGCAGGTTGTTCACTCTTTATTGGATGGATGAATTTGAGCTGGCTGAGCGAGAGGGATGCCTCTTTTGCAATAAAAAATGAAAAGTTTGTCACAATTTGTAAATTAACGGTGTTTAGAGGGTAACTTTAAGCGTAATGGATAAAGATGTGACATTATTAACCGATAATCGCCTTCTTGAAAATATTGCCCTTGGCGATACTGACTCATTTGATACCATCTTCCACCAGCATTATGATCGGGTGTATGGCTTGTTGTATCGCTTGGTGGGCACACGCACTGAAGCAGAAGATTTAACCCAAGAAGTGTTTGTAAAACTCTATAATCACGCTTTTGAAAAGCGTTTCTTGCCAAATCGTGAACATAATTTAGGCGCTTGGCTGTATCGAACCGCGATGAATAGTGGTTACAACGCCTTAAGAAGTAACCAGCGGCGCGAAAAAAGGGATGCTCATTTAGTGCCCGATCCAAAAGGGTCTCCCGGTGTTGATAAAGCAGTCGAACAGAGAGAAAGAGAAACGGCCGTTCGTTTTGCGCTCGGCAAATTAAACCAAAGAGATGCTCAATTGCTGTTAATGCGGCAAATGGGCTTTAGTTATGCAGAATGTGCAGAAGCAGTGAATGTGGCATCTAGTTCTGTTGGTACATTGATTAAGCGAGCTGCAGAATCGTTTAAGTCAGTGTATGAAGGGGACCAAAACGTATGAGACACGAAGAAGAGATTCGAGATGTATTCGATCAGCTGGGTGAACTCGCGCCCAGTGAAAAAGAGAAACCGATTGCGGCCAACCTGATGTTGAGCCGTATCAAACGAGAGATTGAACAACCTGCGAATGCCCAAGAAGGTGCGTCTTTTTTGGACACCTTATGGGCATTCTTGTTTGCTCCTTCACGACGACCTGTATTTACGGCCGTTTTTGTTGCCTTATTCCTTGTGGTTGGCTTAATGTCTCCCACCTTCCGTGCCGCAGCAAGTGACTTTTTAGGCAATTTCCGTGTTCAGAAATTTGCTGCAATTTCCATTTCACCCGATCAACTGGCCATTTTAGAGCAGGTCGCAGAATCTGGGCTGACGCCAGGTGAACTGCAATTTATCGATGAGCCTGGTGAAGGAACGGCCGTTGATTCCTTACGCCAAGCAACCCGCATTTCAGGTGTTGATAATATTTTGACCTTTCCTCAGAAAGGGGACCCGTCTGAAATTTATGTAACCGATGGTGGGAGTGCCTTATTTACCTTGGATTTAGAAAACAGCAAAGCGATTTTAGACATGGTGGGCGCAGATCCAGCATTATTGCCTGAAGAACTAAACCAAGCTGACATTCGCATCTTTGTTTATAACGGCATCGCCCAATCTTGGGATGATGGCACCATGCTTATTCAAACCCAAAGCCCCATTGTTGAATATCCCAATGGCATTGATCCAGCCCCGTTAGGTCAAGCCTTGCTTCAACTACTAGGCCTTTCTGAAGAAGAGGCGACCCGATTATCGATGCAAATCGATTGGACAAGCACGCTTGTTTTACCCATTCCGACTGAAGTTGGCACCTTCCAAGAGGTAACAGTACAAGGGGTGAGTGGTTTATATGTCAGCACCTTAGATGGCGCAGAATCGGGTTTGGTATGGCAAAAAGACGGATTCATATACATGCTTAACAGCTCAGGAGATTTGGCAAGCGTGTTGCAGTTAGCAAACGATCTGAAATAATTGCTTTCCTATGTTTCAATCTCCTGCTGTCCTCATTTTTGCTTTACTCTTCATCGTTTTTGGCGTGTCCTATTTAATGACCGTATCTTCTGGTGAAGCGCAAAAAAAGCGACTCCAAGAGCAGGAGACACAGAGTGAACCTGTGCAATGCCCCAAATGTCAGCGCTGGAAAGCGTTAAACCCGCTTGAAACGCAAACGAGCAGCAGCCAACGTATTGATTCTGCAACTGGGGCCTATCATCCAGGAACAACCCATTTTATGACGCATTTATATAAATGTGCTTTTTGTGGGCATCGTTGGCAGGAAGAGTTTGAATCGCGAGTTGGATAATGTCTGCTATTGAAACAACTGCTTTGCGCAAGACATTTGGGGACAAAACGGCCGTTTCCGATCTCACTCTTTCCGTTAAACAGGGAGAAATCTTTGGCTTTTTAGGGCCGAACGGGGCTGGCAAAACGACCTCAGTCAAAATGCTTTTAGGCTTAACCCAGCCAACCTCGGGTCATGCCACCCTCCTTAACAAACCTATTGGTGATCGAGAAACGAGAGCTTCTGTTGGCTTCTTGCCTGAGCATTTTCGCTTTCATGAATGGTTGAAAGCGCATGAGTTTTTGGATTTACACGGCCGTTTATATGGCATGTCCAAATCATTGCGGCGAAGCACGATTCCTGACCTTTTAAACCTCGTCGGTCTTTCAGAAAATACGAATACCCAATTAAGAGCTTTTTCAAAAGGGATGCTCCAGCGTATCGGTTTAGCACAGGCATTACTTAACAGCCCCAAACTTGTCTTTTTGGATGAACCAACTTCAGGATTAGACCCGCTTGGACGACGCTTAGTGCGCGACATCATTCATGGCTTAAGAGAAGAAGGGACAACCGTTTTTCTCAATTCACACCTGCTTAGCGAAGTGGAGCAAACCTGTGATCGGGTAACCTTTATTCGACAAGGGCAAATTTTGGAAACGCTCGATTTACACACCTACCAACCTGAAAAGGTCGAAGTGACTCTTCGGGTGGGGCAACCTTCAGATGCGCTGTTCAAGGATTTATCATCTTGGGGAGCCGATGTGCAGTTCTCACCTGTCAACGGCCGTTACAAGCTCACACTCCCCCATGAAAGCAAACTTCCAGAGCTAGCTGCCTGGCTGATTGAAAAGAAACATACGCTTTACGAACTGAATCCTAAAGCACTTTCGCTAGAAGAACTGTTTTTGAATATTGTTGGCGAGGAAGTCGACCCCTAATAATTGTATGACCACGTTTATTATTGCTCAGCTCACCATTCAAGAGACACAGCGCCGCCGCATATTGTGGATAGGTGGCGTTATGGCCATCCTTTTTTTGCTGATTTTTGGTATTGGAACCCACTTTATTTTCTTGGAATGGGAAGAACAAAATGTGGTTGGGGAAACGTTTGATATTGTTTCAGGACTTTTACTTTCAGCTGGGCTCTATGTGGTGAACTTTCTGATCATTATCATGTCGGTGTTGACTTCGGTAACGGCCGTATCGAGTGAAATCGATACACACACCATTGAAACGTTGCTTACCAAACCCGTTCGCCGATGGGAAGTGATTTTAGGCAAGTATGTTGGGTTTGCGACCCTGTTGCTTGTTTATGTGTTGCTTTTAGCAGGTGGACTCATTCTCATTTTTACGCTCCGATCGGGCATTATTGTGCACAACATTCCCTACGGGCTTGCCATTATGGTGCTGCAAGGGTTGGTTGTGCTCTCAGTTACGATATTGGGAGGGACGCGCCTTTCAACACTGGCAAACGGGGTGTTTGCCTTTATGCTGTATGGGCTGGCGTTTATTGGGGGCTGGGTAGAACAAATTGGGTCGCTGCTTCGAAATGAAACGGCCGTTGACATCGGTATCGCCACAAGTCTCATTATGCCAACAGAGATTTTATGGAAAAAAGCACTTTCTTTATTTCAGCCACAAGTGTCGACCTCTTTTAATTTTGCGGGCCCATTTGCTATCACCTCTCAACCCAGTGACCTCATGATTCAATATGCTGTGGGATATACGGCCGTTGTGTTATTGTTAGCGTTATATAATTTTTCAAAAAGAGATTTGTAAGCAGATTAAGCGAGTAAAATCAACCGATCGATTGTCGTTATGTCAATCTTTGTTTTGATAACTATCACTGGACCTGAGGCAGGATAGTAGTACTATTTTCTACCAAAGAATGTGCTTTATTTTCACCTTGACCTCATTCTTCCTATGTTATACTGCTCTGAATACGGAGCTATGACATCGTTATAAAGACCAGAATTTCCAGTTCATTTCTCAAAAGTAGCTCTGATAAATTGAAAAACTAAATCGCAAATGTTAAGAATCGATAATCCCTATATTGTTGGGACACCCATACCTGGGTCGAATTACTTTTATGGCCGTGAGTCTCTGCTCAAATTTGTTAGAGACACACTCAATCCACCCCTGCAGCGCGTTGTTGTATTTTATGGTCAACGTCGTATTGGTAAAACGTCTCTCCTTCTAGAACTCCAACGCCGTTTAACTGAGGAATATCATCCTGTCTACTTTGATTTGATGGGGCAAGCAAATCGGCCGTTGAATCTAGCTCTCTATGAAATTGCCGAGCAAATCGCCTATACAGTCGGCCTTGATTTGCCTGAAGAGTTTCAAGAAACACGACAGTTTCGTATCTTTTTGGAGTCAGCTTTTGCTCGTTTAGGTAATCGGCCGCTTCTTCTGTTATTAGATGAATTTGATGATTTAAGCGAAGATGATCGTATTTTGCCAAATGCAGCAGCGTTGAGCTTGTTTGATTATCTACGAGATTTACTGAATGTTGACTTACCGATTGGATTTATCTTTGTAGTCGGTCGTCGACTTACCGAATTGCCTCAAAACTTTCAGTCAATCCTCAAACAAGCCCCTTCTCGCAAAGTCGGATATCTCAACGAGGTTGATGCGCGCCAACTCATCATTGATCCTTCACTGGGTCAGCTTTCATTCTCTGAGGATGCGATTCATGCCATTATGAATTTGACATCCGGACACCCTTACTTTATGCAGCTTCTTTGTTTTGAGCTGTATCGCACTTTTATTCAAAGGGGAGGGGTGGAGATTTCTCCCACAGATGTAGAATGGGTCATTGATAGCGCGATTGAAACGGGACAAGGCGGTCTCTCTTGGTTTTGGGATGCCCTTCCTCCGGCTGAACGATTCGTCATGTCAGCAATTGCTGAAGCAGGGGGCGAAAGTGGCCTTGCTTCAACTGAAGCATTCAACCAAGTATTAGAACGAAATAAGCTCAACTTTTTGGGTCTTGAAGTCACGAATGCACCATCCCTTTTGGTGAAATGGGAGATTTTACAAAAAACGTCGTCTGGTTATCGATTTTCAGTTGACTTAGTTCGGCGATGGGTTCAGGTAGAGCATCCTGTTTCTAAGGCGATGCTCGATGTTGAAGAGATAAGCCCCCGCGCAAAGCGCTACTTTGAAAATGCGGTTGATG
>JANQSK010000584.1 GCA_028284105.1 Anaerolineae bacterium | reverse complement strand
ATATTCTTCTAGGATAATTGTTAAATATCCATTTTCCGCATAAGCACATATCCCTGCTGCTGGAATGTCAGACATCGGTGTAACCGGCAAATCGTTTCCTAATAATTCAATAGAAGAGTCTGAAATTTGAGGGCTTGAAATGGTCGGTTCTGATACAGTGGGCGTTGCCGTTATTTCTGAATGCGCAATTTGATAGGGTCGTAGATCGATGGTGGGGAGGGTTTCCTCATTAATTGGATAACCTTGAACAGTCGGAATTGCATTAGGTGTTGGAACGACAAAGGATGGAAGGGGTTGTCTTGTAGTAAGAACCGTTGGTGATTTTGGGATAGTTGCTTCAGCTGAAATTTCTATACTTTGTGATTGTTGTTGTGTTGTTCGGAATCTATTTGAGTCTGTCAATTTGACGATTGAAATGAGCAAAATCACAATTATTAATATAATGAACGTCCGTTTCAAAGATACACCCCAACATTTTTCAAATGAGTTTAAGAATTTAAATGGGATTAAACTGTTTCATTGCCCAATGTTTTACCTACAAAATAAGAGAACATAAACGAAAATGACAATTAAGAGTTTGTTTTCCAAAAATGATTTTGAGCACATCCTTTCCTTATATCAACTCGGTACTATTATTTCTTATGAACCTATTTCAGATGGGACTGTTCAAACCAACTACTTATTTACTACAGAGCAAGGAAAGTTTGTTTTCAGATATTATGAAAATCGTGCTTATCTTTCAGTTATGTTTGAAATTGAGGTGCTCCGATTCTTACATAAAGAGGAATTTCCTTCACCGGTTCCAATTCCTTCCAGCAAAATTGATTACGTTGGGACTTTCAACAATAAACCCTATGTCATATTTCATTTTTTAGAAGGTGCATCGCTTGCCAAGTACCAAGATGGCCATCAAAAACAGCTCATTCATCTCGCTGCCCAATTACAAAAACTAACTGTCGGTTTTCAGCCAAAGCACACCCCATATCGTTGGAATTATTCGCCTGATTTGTGCCGTCAACTGGCCCAAGAAAAGGCGGTTGAGTTAGGAACGAATGAGGCACAAGAAAAATTGAATTGGTTAATAAAGCAACTTAAGCTTCTTGAGTTGCCCGATGCCCTACCTAGAGCCATTTGCCATTGTGATTTTCACGAGTCAAATGTGTTTTTCCAAGGAGATAAACTGTCCGCGTTGCTTGATTTTGACGATGCCAACTACACATATTCAACCTTTGATTTGGTTTGTCTTATTGAAGGCTGGGCATGGCATTATCCGGAAGAGGAATTGGACCTCGCAAAAGCCGCTGAGGTTGTGGCGCTGTATAGGCAGCATCGCTCATTGTCACCGCTTGAACAGCATCATTTTATCGATGTCTATAAGCTTAGCATTCTTATTGATTGTCTCTGGTTTTTTGCGAGAGGATCGGGGGATGATTTTTATGAGTACAAAAAGATCAAATATCTCAATTCATTAGGCCGAGAACAGTTTAAAAGCGCCCTGTTCCAGTAACCTGATCATCAATTCTGTATACACCGATTTAAGATAAAGAATTTTCAAAGCCGCTTTCAAGAAAATGATTCATCATGAAACTAAATGTAAAAAATATTTGACATGATGTATAAATTTAATTACACTGTGTCAAATATTAATTACAAATCCATGATGGTTCATTCTAGAAATTGACTATCAAAAACGAGAAAAATGATGAAAATGAAAGCGATAGTATGTACAAAATATGGTGGTCCTAACGTTCTCCAAATGCAGACAGTTGAAAAACCGGTTCCAACTGAAAATGACCTGTTAATCAAGATTCATGCCAGCACAGCGACGACGGCGGGCCTAAGCGGACGAACGGGCAAGCCGATGGTTGCTAGGCTGTTTTCTGGTCTAACAAAACCGAAGAACAATATTCTGGGTATTGAATTTTCGGGGGAGGTTGCTGATGTGGGGAAAAATGTCACTTCTTTCAATGTGGGTGACATCGTTTTTGGAATGACGGGTGCCACGACACCCGGAGCGTATGGTGAATATAATTGCGTCCCCCAAGATGCGGCTTTACTTCTTAAGCCAGATCAGATGAACTTTGAACAAGCTGCAGCGATTGTGGAGGGAGGCATAACGGCCGTTAATTTCCTCAAAAACAAAGCCAACATCCAAAAAGAGCAGAAAGTGCTGATTTACGGGGCTTCTGGTTCTGTTGGCACGGCTGCCGTTCAGATTGCCAAGCATTATGGCGCAGAAGTGACAGGCGTTTGTAGTGGCGTCAATGTAGAAATGGTTCATTCAATTGGGGCCGATCACGTTATTGATTACACTCAAGAAGATTTCACAAAAAATGGGGAAACGTATGACATTATTTTTGACACCGTCGGCAAACGTTCATACGGGCAATGCAAAAATTCACTGGAGCCAAATGGTATATATCTTGATGCTGGAAACGCAGCGACCTTCTTAGCGATGTTTTGGACTTCCCTGTTCAGCGAGAAAAAAGCGATCATGTCAGCCTCCTACGTACGTTCCGCAACAGAGATCAAAAAGGATTTGATTGAGGTCAAAAAGATTATTGAGGCCGGTCATCTTCATGCAGTTATTGATAGATGCTACCCCTTGGATGAAACGGCCGAAGCGCATCGTTACGTTGAAAAGGGACGTAAAAAGGGGAATGTGGTTATTCAACTTGCTTGATCTTTTTGAGGCAGATGGTTAAGTGATTGGAAAATAAAAGGGTCCACCAATTAAGGTGGACCCTTTTATTTTCCTGAATATTTTGCTTGAGAAACGATCTAACGACTAAGCGCACTATCCATATCTGCAATGAGATCCTCAATATTTTCAATCCCCACTGATAAACGAATCAAACTGTCTGAGATACCTGCCTTGAGCCTCTCATCACGGGGCACACCACGGTGGGTCATGCCTGCCGGATATTGAATCAAAGAATCCACATTGCCCAAGCTGACGGCAAAGGTCGCTAATTTGAGCTCTTCCATCAGCTTAACGGCCGCTTCGTAGCCACCAACGAGTTCAAATGAAAGCAGCGCCCCAAATCCCTTGAGCATCTGCTTTTTAGCGATAGCATGATAAGGATCATTGGGTAACCCTGGATAATAGACGCGATCAACGGCCGTATGTTGTTCTAAAAACTGCGCCATTGCCATCCCATTTTTGGCGTGACGCTCCATCCGAATATCAAATGTTTTTAACCCGATATTGGCTAACCAGGCATCCA
>JANQSK010000574.1 GCA_028284105.1 Anaerolineae bacterium | reverse complement strand
TTTATCCAAGTTCTTCCAAATCAAAAGGGTTTACTCTAACCAAACAATTCCAGCAAGCTGTCGAGCTATATTACATTGACCGAAAAACAGTCAATGAATACGCAGATCTGCTAGGTGTGACGCCCAATCACCTCGTGCGCACTGTTCGTGAAACAATGGGGCGTCCACCCGCTCAAATCGCTCGTGAACGGCTTCTGCTCGAAGCCAAACGTCAGCTCATCCACAGTCATTCCCCACTGTCAACACTAGCCGAACAATTAGCATTCCATTCACCTTCCCAGTTTGGTCACTGGTTCCGCCGCATGACAGGCACATCGCCCAACCAGTTCCGCAAAAATCGAACGAGCATATTGAGAGAGTAAACGTGTTGCTTAATTGCCCAAATAACTAGGAAACGGCCGAAACTCAAACGGGATTCTTCCTGCAATCCTGTCTTGATGGGGTGGCAGACCAAACTGCTTTTTGTACGTTCTTGAAAAATGTTCAGCGCTTTTAAATCCACAGGCCACAGCAATTTCGCTAATTGAAAGCTCAGTTTGCGTCAGGAAAGCACGAGCACGGTGGAGACGGATATTGAGATAAAAGCGGTATGGGGTGACGCCTAAATATTTTTGAAAAAGGCGCTCAAGCTGACGTTGAGACATCCCAGTTTTCAACGCAAGCTCCGGAATGGTAAGGGGTTTTTCTACGTTTTGCTCAATTAGCAGGAGTGCCTCCTGAATGATTTCAGGCATTTCTTGGCCAATTGGCTCCTCGGTGGTTGAAAGCTGTTGCTCATTTTCACCCCGGATGCGGCTTTTAAAAATGTATTTTGCGACTGAATTGGCAAGTGTCATGCCATGATGTCGTCGAATGAGTTCTAATGCTAAATCTGTTGCGGCTACTCCCCCACTGCAACTGACTCGATTTCGATCAATAACAAAAAAACTTTGTTCAGCATGAACATCAGGAAAAAGTTCATCAAATGAGGCCAAATGCTCGTAATGAACGGTTGCTTTATAACCCTCAAGCAATCCTGCAAATGCCAACACAAAGGCACCTGTATCAAGTCCAATCAGTTGAACGTGATGGTCATCCAACTGTCGTAGCCATTTCTGCAACGGCCGTTCTTGAAATTTTTCTGGTGTCCAACTTGCATTGATCACCAAACAATCCAATCCCCCTTCAAATTCATAAAATGCGGGACACTTTGCAACTGTAAAGCCATTACTCGCCGTAGTTTCTTCGCCGTTGAGAGAGAGATAGTCCCATTTATAGTTCGGGTTACCTTGTAAGTAATTCGCTATACGAAATGGATCGATGAACGCATTCACCGCCAAGCTATTAAACGCTGGAAATATAAGCAGGCCAATGCGAAACGGCCGTTTTCCAAAACCATCAGATTTCTTCAACATTGTCGAATATTCTAAATTAACTGTCGAATATTGTCAGGAATGATTGCTATTTAGCGATAAATTACAGGTAGGTTTCATCAAGAGATTCTGTGGAAGCAAAAAGCAGCTTGAAATAACTCAGTTCAAATCTATTTCAAGATATTTTTAAAATTTACAAAACAAAAGGCGGTAAATATGAGTCAATCCGTGATTATTTCGTGTGCTGTAACAGGTGGCATTCACACCCCAACCATGTCCCCCTACTTGCCTGTTACGCCCGAAGAGATTACTGATGCAGCCATAGGCGCTTCTAAAGCGGGGGCCGCTATTATCCATTTACACGCCAGACACCCCGAAACCGGAAAACCAGACCCTCGCGTCGAAACATTTGAACAATTCCTCTCCCCCATCAAATCAGGTTGTGACGCCATCATCAACATTTCTACTGGGGGTGGTCTTGGCATGAGCCGAGAAGAACGCATCTTAGCCGCCAATACGTTTGCACCAGAAATGGCCTCTTTGAATGTGGGGTCGTTGAATTTTGGCATCTTCCCGATGGCCAATAAATACAAAGAGTGGCAGCATGATTGGGAGCCTGAATTTTTAAAGATGACCGAAGATTTCATCTTTCCCAACACGTTTACTGACATTGAATTTATTCTCAAAGAACTTGGTCAAAAGCACGGGACGCGGTTTGAATTTGAGTGGTATGATTTGGGCCATCTCTATAATTTGGCCTACTTTGTGGATCGAAAAATGATTGAGCCACCCTTCTTTGTGCAGATGGTTTTTGGCGTTTTGGGAGGTGTTGGAGCTGATTTAGACAATTTGATGCACATGCACACCATTGCCAACAAGCTTTTTGGCTCAGATTATGAGTGGTCCGTCTTGGCAGCAGGGCGTCATCAAATGCCCTTTGCTACCCAATCAGCCATGCTTGGTGGCAATTTGCGAGTAGGGCTTGAAGACAGCCTTTATATTCGTCGGGGTCAGCTCGCCAAATCGAATGCTGAGCAAGTAGAAAACATTCGCACAATTGTGGAAAGTTTAGGCTTACAGGTCGCGTCCCCAGAGGAAGCGAGAGAACGACTCAACCTTAAGGGATCACATTTGGTGAATTTCTAGCTTCACGTCATCGAAGAACGCTAATTTCGGGTAAAAAGAGAAGGAATTTATGAAACAATTTGAACAAGCCACTGTCATTGGGGCAGGCGTCATAGGGGCAAGCTGGGCATCCCTATTTCTGGCGGCAGGCTTACAAGTCGATATTTATGATCCAGCAGAAAATGCAGAAACGGCCGTTCGTGACTATATCCAAAACGCATGGCCCACACTCGAGCAACTGAACCTGACAACGAACGGAAATCCTGACGCCATCACGTTTCACAAAACGGCCGT
>JANQSK010000554.1 GCA_028284105.1 Anaerolineae bacterium | reverse complement strand
TTTTGAGCGTGGTGTCTCAAGACGACACATGGTTCAATCCGTTGCGCGTCCACAGCGACCTGCAGTTGAAGAAAAGCGCGAGCCTGTTCCAGTAGAAGCATCTTCTGAACAACGGCCGTCACGTCAGGTTCCGGCTAAAGAACGTCCTGAAAGTGAGACTGTTCAGCCGAAGTTTTCGCCAAATAATTTAGAGATTCCGGCGTTTTTACGTCGCCGTTAATTTTTGGGCGACGGAGCGCCTGCTTGTCGGAATCATCTGCAGCGCGAACGAGCCGCCAACACAATTGAGGAGCATTTTGATCGATTTGCTTCTTACAGTGCTTATTTAAAAACGAAATTAATCGCATCGTATGTCAAAATAATATTTTCGTTTTTACCGTAAATCGCATTTTTAATCGATAGATTTTTAAAAACAAAACTTCAGTTGAAATGTGTTTTACATCATGGAGAACAAACGAACTTTTTATGAATTTGTTCTCCACTTAATTGTTTGTCCAGTTACGTAAAGGCTTCCTTTTCGTAACACACATCCCCTCTGCACAGCCTGGCCCCATCCACCCTCGGATGGGGCCAGCGCATTTTTAGGGTAAGTGCAGAAAAGCTGTTTCTATCTATTTTTTATTTTTACCAGCTCGAACTGATTATGGGTTCCAAACGTCGAATGTGACTAAATCGACGTTAGCAATGGCTAATGGATTTGAGTTGCCTGCTGTATCATTTGCAACCAATTGCCATTGACCGCGAGAGCCAACCGACGCAATAAAGATATTGTCGTTTACCCATGCCATATCTAAAGCAGCTTCAGAATCAGGGAGTAGAAATTGTGTGGGCGAGGCTGAACGAGAACCCACAGCGTAATAATCTTGTGTCGCATATAAGAATGAATTGCTGTTTGGACTCCAACTAGCAAGGTCAAAGCTTCTTCCGCGATCATATTCACTGATATTTGATCCATCCCCATTGCCAAAATTGAGAATAGAAATATTAGTTTCACTGACCTGATCAATATAGGCGATGTTGCTACCATTTGGAGACCATCGGACTGAATCAAACAGACTTAATCCCGTTAAGGTAACGGGTGTCGATGCTGTGCCACTGGTTGAAACTTGAACAATGTCAAAGGTTCCATTTGTAAACGGCTCTGCATTAGGAACAGCAAGATACGCTGTGTTGCTATCAATCCATTGGGCTTGAGGATAAAAGATATATTCGCTTGCTGTGTTGACTTGAGGGAATTCATAAAGCGTAACGGCCGTATCTCCATTGGTTGACGTTAATAGAACAGATTCTGCTGCCCCGCCAATAATTTGAGAGCCATTCAGCGCAAATGTACCCCCAAATTCACCTTCAGATTTTAATTCTGTCAAGTTGCCGTTTAAATCAACAAGAAAAAGATCGCCCGATTCAAAAATGCCGGGTCCCGCAACATTAAATTCAATCGTATTAAAAACAATCCCATTACTATTATTGACCCATTCAAAGGCATCAATGGAGACTTCAAACGTATCTTCAGTCTCTGTGTCAAAATCGTTCAAGGTGACTAAGGTGGCAATTGATTGGGTGTTAAGTTGATAAAGTCTTAATTCTTGGTCGTTCCCAATATTAGTCACGTATGCGATTAATTGCCCATTAGGTGAGATAGTTGCAGCTTGAATAAGTGGATCAGCAACCAACTGTGTGCCTTCAGCAAGTGGTGCATTTAACGCATCGACCAATGAACTGATGTACAAACCATCGGATGCGGTGTAAATCATAAAGGGTGAATTGCCACTTGGGAGATTGCTAGCGGTTGTAGACGTGTCGTCTGATTCTGGCGTTGCCGTAACAGTCGGCTCAGGGGTGGGCGTAGGTGGCACAGCTGCAATCGGCACATTATCAGCATTGGTAGAGGCGGAATATTGCGCCCCACCAGATATCCAGCATTCAGTGACTTCATTGACCCGTGGCGGGCAAATCACTTTCCACCAGCCACTAATGGGGTCGCGCCCTAAAATGGGAGCTGTTTCATTGGAAAGCAAGAATCCTACACGGTCATATTGCACACCTGGTCCCTTGCGAATGTTTAAATCAACTAACACACGTACGGTGGCTTGTCCATTTGGATCGACGGTTGCGATTTCTTGATTCGGCAAGGTGGCTGTTGGGGCTAACCCGTCAATAACCTCAGTTTCTGGGGTCATGGTTAGGTCAGCAATCGAAGGAGGGGGCAAAGCAGCGCCTGGTTCGCCACCCGATGGGGCAAAGGCGTTGCAGGCTAATGAAGCTAAAAATAAGACGATAAAACCAAATAAGACGGTGTGTCGGCGGGACATGTATTGAATTCCTTTGGGAAGTTAGAAGAGCGTCATGAGAATGGAGAAGAGAGGTGAGAAAAGTTGGGTTGTTATCTTGTCACTTTTACTATTAATTTCTCTATACCCTATACTCTATACTTGTTACGTCATCCTCTAGCTTTAAATGATTATGGTGTCTAAAATAGCGTATGGGATCAGAAGGTCGTTTACAAGACGAAAAACGGCCGTAAACCCTACGACTTTTGTATATCACAGATTGTTTTCAAAATTAAGGTAGCTACTGTCGCTGTGATCTACACAGTGAGTGACAGAATTTTCTGTTGCTCACAAGAATCTTCTGGGAGCGCCCAGACCCAATTTCTTATGAGTGTACGACAATTTTTAAAAAAAATAGAAAATAGCAACGATTTAATCGTGATTGATAAGCCTGTTGATGTCAACTATGAGGTTGCCAATGTGGCGAACGCTTTATCAGGTAAAACAGTCTTGTTTAACCATATAAAAGAATACCCAGATTGGCGAATTGTAGCAGGGATGTGTGGCGAACGTCGTTTTTTTGCCCAAGATTTAGGTGTGTCCATTTCTGAGCTAACACAGCATCTTGCAAAGTCTATTGATTCTCCGCCTGAACCACCCATTGTTGAAACAGCTCCGTGTCAAGAAGTGGTGCGTGAAGATTTTGATCTCAATGAGCTGCCGATTCTTTTCCACTTGCCACAGGATGGTGGCTATTACATTGCCAGCAATGTGGTCATTACAAAAGATCCTGATTACGGCCGTAATATGTGCTACCATCGCATGCTTCGGTTGAATGCGAATCAGTTCACTGCACGTATTATTGAAAATCGCGGTACGCACACCGCCATGCAAAAAGTGGAGGGGGATTTACCGATTGCTATCTGCATTGGGGTGTCACAAGCAGTGCATTTAGCAGCCTCGATGTCGCCACCCCCTGAAATCGATGAGTTAGCTGTTGCGAATGCGTTAGCGCCTACGCCATTGGTGAAATGTATTTCCAATGACTTAGAGGTGCCGGCTGAAGCCGAGATTGTGCTTGAAGGGCGCATTACCCGGCGATTCCATCAAGAAGGGCCATTTATGGATTTAACTGAAACGATGGACATTACTCGTGATCAGCCTATCATCGAAATTGATGTGGTTACTCACCGCAAGAATCCTATTTTTCATGCCCTGCTGCCTGGTGGGCTAGAACACAAGATGCTGATGGGGATGCCCCGAGAACCGACGATTTTTGCAGAAGTGAATAAAGTGGTGAAATGTACGGGCGCAGCGATCACACCCGGTGGGGCTTCTTGGCTGCATGCTGTTGTTCAAATTGATAAACAGAGTGAAGAAGACGGCCGTTTAGCCATCGAAGCTGCCTTTAACGGGCACAAGTCACTCAAGCACGTTTGGGTTGTCGATCAGGATATTGATATTTACAATCCTCATGAAGTTGAGTGGGCGATTGCAACCCGCTTCCAAGCCAATAAAGATTTAATAATTATGGAAAACATGCCTGGTAGCTCACTTGATCCATCAGGGATTCATGTGCCAGGACAAAAAAGCCGAACTGCCAAAATGGGATTAGATTGCACTATTCCATGGGGTCGCCACCCTGAAGAGTTCCAGCGTGGCAGTTATGGCAACGTCAATTTAGACGATTATTTACCCGGTGATTGACAGCCTTTGTAAGGCATCTTTTTTAGAAAGCTTTCTGTTAATCACATAAGTAGGTTGGATTAAAAAACAGAATTTCTGGAGGAATTTATGGAAACAGTCGGACTCTTTTTTGCTGAAGAAGGGAGTGACTTAATTTTACAAGAGCTCAGTGTCATTCTATTGCTCTCCATTGCGGCACTGGTGGCTATTGTCATTCGTCGAATTCGATTGCCATATACGGTGGCACTCGTTTTAGTAGGTTTGTTCCTTTCCTTATTCCCCAATTTCTTGAATTTAACGGTGAGTAGTGATCTCATCTTGGCTATTTTGGTGCCGCCTTTGCTGTTTGAGGCGACGCTTCATATACCTTGGAAGAAATTGCAAAAAGATTTATTACCGGTCGTTTTGCTTGCGGTTGTAGGTACGATGGTGGGTACCGTTTTGGTTGGGACGATTGTGAGGCAATTTTTAGGTATTCCTTGGGCAGCTGCCATTGCCTTTGGTGCGCTGATTTCCGCAACCGACCCTGTAGCAGTGATTGCTTTTTTCAGAAGCTTAGGTGTAAGCAAACGCCTCACCATTTTGGTTGAAG
>JANQSK010000552.1 GCA_028284105.1 Anaerolineae bacterium | reverse complement strand
ATCCAGTAAAGTTATTGAGTAAGAAAAGTCCACCGACGCCAATTAAAACGATTCCGGTAATAAGCGACGAATTATCTCTGTGTTTATCGACAGAGCGCGAATCTTCATAATGATCTGCCTCGAATTCTTTCTCGGCATCCTTTAGTTCTTGAATATGTTCTTCCAAGGCCAACCTCCAAGTTGTTAGAAAATTGAACAGACCCTAAGGATTTGTAGAAGGTCATTTCTTTCAAGTAACAAACCCTTAAGGTCTCAATAAAATAAAAACCCCTAGTACAAAGTTATACGTACATAGGGGCTTGAAGTTGCAGAATATTATATTTTTGAAAAAAGTATGTATTTAAATAGGAATTTCTAAATTGCTGTGTTCGATATCAAACACGTGAGAGTGTAAATTAGCCACCCATTGACGACCTTCATTGGTAATTCGCAAATAGTTGAGGGCGTCTTGGATGCGAGGCTGAACCACGTTCCAGTAAAATTTGGTGTAGCTTTCGCGCATATGACCAGGGCTTTGGTAGCCTGTGTTTTCATTTTCGCCCGTTTCTTCAAATTCGTAATAAAGAGCGGGGATTTTTCGTAAATAGTTGGGATCACCTAACTGACCAATAAAGTCAGCTGCGCGAACAAGCCCGCGGAAGGAGTGTGTATCCCGATAAAATTCTTCATCTGGAATGGGGAAGCGGGTCATTTCAATATAATTACAAACCACATCTGGATCAACATCAATTAAAAGCTCACGCCCACCAAATCGTTCATAAATAAAGAGCTTGCTTCGACTAACGTGATAAGGGGTTAGAGCTGCATCAGTGCCACCAACGGGGATGAGCACGGTGCTTCCGTTTTCGCCCGTTGCATATTCACCAGGTGAGTCCGCTTTGCACACACCTTTTACATAGCCAATGTCGTGACAAAGCAGCGCCATCATAAAATGGAGCCAATCGCGTGGGGCAACACCCCCTTCGCGCAGATGCTTTCCTTTAAGAATCGCTTGCCCAACTAAGGTAACCATAATGGTATGGTCTACGTTGTGATAGAGCGCATCAGAGTTAGAGATGTTTTCCAAGGCTAGGCGCCCTGTCCATTCTAAAGTATTTGCGTATTGAGGCTCAATGGAGTTGTATGTTTGTTGGTATGCATTTTTGAGCTCCTGAACGAAGCGCTCAATAACAATTTGTTGGAAGTTGACCATACTTGCTTACCTAATAAAAGCGACAGATGAGGTTGATAAAAGAGTTCGCTTTTTCCCTAAAGTAAATCGAATTTGGACTGTTGAGTGATTTCTTCCCGAATTTACTTAAAAATATTCTAGCATAAATGATAATCATTATTGTAAAACGTTAAACAATAAGGACGTTAAAAATTCGGTAAAAACGGCCGTTTTTTATTGAAATCACACTCAAAACTGAAATTGAAGGTGAATTGTACGTAAATCTATGAAATTGTTTGGGGTTGGGGGAAATGTCAAAAAAGTTTGTTAAATTTTGCAATAAAAAGGCAAAAGTTATGGTTATTCAGCAAGCAAAGTAGGGTTTATTCATGTCTCTGGTAGAAAATGAGCAGCTTGCTGAGGCTTAGACACTCATGTTTTGCGCTATTTTGCTATGTAGATTTTGACGTGATGAATGACTAAATGCCTAACGGCCGTTTGTGACAACAGGCCTATATCAATTCAGCTAAAAATCAGGGGGTTTGTTTAAAATAAGTGTTGTGAGGGGAGTGGAGCTGCCCAATTGAAAAATGCACAAACCTATTTTCGATTCATCTTGGTAGGATGGATTCTTTTCCTTTTCACAACCATAGGGTCGTTGACCACGTTGGCCAATGGTGGCGCACCAACGACCTACTTTACAGATAATGTGACCTCAACAGGAATCACAACAAATGTAACAACGATGGAGCAAGCCTTATTTGATTTGATCAATAATGCTGCAATCAGTATTGATGTGGCTATCTACGATTTTAATCGGACGTCTATACGAGATGCATTGATTGCAGCTCACAATCGTGGAATCGTTGTGAGAGTGGTGACAGATGATGAGGCTTCAGAAGAGAATGCAACCTATAAGCCATTTTATGATGCGTTAAAGAGTGCTGGCATCACGGTTATCGATGATAATCGCCCTAGCGACATTATGCACAATAAATTTTTAGTCGTAGACGGCCGTTATACCTGGACAGGCTCGACCAATCTTAGCGATAATGGCTTTACCAAGAATCACAACAACGCCCTTCTGTTTGACGCAACAGATATTGCCGATACTTTCATAGAGCAGTTTGAGCAGATGTTTGTAGATGGCAACTTTTCACGAGCCAAAGCTCCGTCAACCACGACCACTTTTTCATACAATGGGATTCCTGTTGAAATCTATTTTTCGCCAGAAGATGATGCGCTTGCTGAAATGGTGGCAGAGGTTGATGCAGCCACAGAAAGTATCTATTTTTCGATTTTCTTTTTAACGCATGATGATTTGAGAGATGCATTAATTTCAGCACATAATCGGGGTGTTACTATTCGTGGGGTTTGGGATTTATTAGGAGCGAGTAACGCGTTTAGTGACGATGAAGCTCTCTGCCAAGCAGGTATTCCTATCAAAATTGAAAATTATATTGGCAAGATGCACAACAAGATGATTGTGATTGACGTCAATGGGGCAAGCCCGCGCGTGATTACTGGATCGATGAATTGGTCGATTTCAGGTGATGAGGATAATGATGAAAACACAATCATTGTGCACGATAGCACTACCGCTCAAGCATTTAAAACGTATTGGGATACGCTTTATGACGGCTTAGATGCTTCTACACTTTGTACCCCTGAGCCTGCTAACAATTATTCTGTTTATTTACCTACAATTTTTAATAACGCAGGCATCCCAAGCTCCCAACCGCCACCGCCCGCGATGGCTGATATTCGTATCATGAGTATTACGTACAATCCTGATGGGGCTGATGTGGATGGCGAACTTGTGCTTCTGCAAAATTTGGGTAACGCTGAAGCGCCGTTAACGGGTTGGACGCTGCATGATGAAGCTAATACGACCTTTGTTTTTCCAAGCTTCACCCTTGGAGCGGGAGATTCAGTTTCGGTTTGGGTGACATCTGGAATGGATGATGCATCGAATTTGTATTGGGGTAGGGGAAGCAGTGTTTGGAATAATTCGGGGGACATGGCTACTTTGAAAGATGCGTTGGGACAAACAATTGATAGCTGTTCCTATTCAGGGGGTGAAATCGGAGAAGTGTGCACGCAGCCTTAATCGAGACGTGCTTTATAAAATACATGGGCCAATAGCATGCAGATCATGGCGATGATGGTTACAGAAGCAGCAATCCATAAGGGCAATGTATACGTTTGGGTTTGATCGAATAGAAAGCCAGCATACCAGGGTAAGAATGCTGTGCCAACGCCATATGAGGCACCGATGGCGCCATTAATGCCCCCGACAGTGCTCCCATTAAAGAGCGCGCCAACGGTACTATTCACAAGCGATGAGCGGGAGCCTTCGCCGATACCAAGCAATAAAGCGTAAAGCCAGATGAGTTGAGCCCCCCAAATGGAGTCGATTTGGCTAATGACAAAAATGGCTCCGATGAGGCAAATGCCCCCAAAAATGTAGGTTTTCACACGGCCGATTCTGTCTGCCAAGATGCCCGTGCTGATGTAGGAAACGGCCGTTATTAATCCCGCTACCCCAACAGCCCTTGCACCGAGTTCAATAGAGATACCTGCATCTGCCATGATGGCAAGTTGATGAACCGTCAACATGCGAATTGGGGCCAAATTACAAATACCCACAATGAGTAAAAGCCAAAAGGATGGCGAGCGCAGAATTTGATGAAGCGTCCATCCTTCGGTTTGGGTTGTGACGCTGGATTGCTTTTGTTTCGTTCGCTGTTCGGGTTCTTTCACCAAGGCCCAAACCAACGGAATGATCAGAAAACTACACCCCGCTAAGATCAAAAAAGCGGCACGCCAGCTAAATTGCCGATCGACCCACTCCACAAGCGGCGTCAACATTAGTGCGCCGAGCCCTGTTCCGGCAAAGGCGATGCCAATTGCAGTGCTCATGCGCTCTTTGAACCAGCGCGAAATCAAGCTGGCATGCATGCTCAGCCCTAAAATGGTGATGCCTAATCCCGCAATGATGCCATAGGTAATGGTGAGTTGTTGAATCGTTTGGATGAGGCTGCTCAACGCTAAGCCAAGACCCAGCAAAAACGCCCCCACAACGAATGTCACTCGGGCGCCATAACGGTCGAGCGCAAGACCGGCAGGGGTAGAAACGGCCGTAAAGACAATCATGGTTGTTGTGAAAATTAAGGACGTGTCTGCTCGCGACCATCCAAACTCATCAATCAAAGAAACAAAGAAGACTGAAAACGAGAGACGAATACCGAACGCCA
>JANQSK010000548.1 GCA_028284105.1 Anaerolineae bacterium | reverse complement strand
CCTTACGACAATGTTTTAATAACTCCTCAGGTGAATTTCTTGAGGACACCATATTTTTAGTGTCCACACCATTTGAAGCATTGATAAATTCTCTTCGTTCACCTGTTGTTAATTTAAATGCTTTAGCTAATAAGGTTAATTCTTCTTCAGAAAAATTCGCCTTCTTCCCTCTTTCTATTTTACTGATAATGTTTTTGCTTATCCCTGTCTCTTCCCATAATTTATCTTGGGTCCAAGGCATACCATCAAGGTCAAACCTCTCTTTTCTAAGTGCCCTAACTAGCTTTCCAAAATTTTCTCGACGCATTTAGTAATCCCTCCATACTGACAAAATCAATAAAAATTTCTTTCGCTGGAACCAACGATTAGGTTTTGAGAATAAGGGTTTTCTGCTCCCTTACAATGCCGGCTCGTCATTTTTGACGAGCCAAAAAGTCGTTTTCATAAATATGAGTAGCCGAAAATTGCTCTAAATCAGTAGCAGGCAAGCCTCAAAATATTGTAATTTGAATAGAACATTCAAATATTAGGAGGTTCAAATGCATAATATTTGGTCATTTTTTAAGTCAATAAAATTTAAAAGAAGCCTAGAAACAAATATCCAAATCATCGTACTAATAATCTTGATGCTCTTGAATTATTTTGTTTTATCCACAAAGGATTCAACAACTATCATCATTGGAGTTTTAATCATTTTACTAAAATCCAATAATTCACTAATCCGTCGTTATGAGGATATGAACCAGCAGTCTGTAAATCTATTCCAATCAAACCTTCTACTTCCTAAATCTGGATTATTATCATTGCATTCCGAGCTTCCAGAAAAGTCTTTTTTTTCAAAGTTAAAAAAATCAAAAGAACAGATAAAAATATTTCAAACATGGATCCCAGGAATGAAGCCTCTCCCATCAGCGTTGATTGAGGCTGCTAAACGTGGGGTTGATGTCCAAATTTTATTGATTCAACCTCAATCTGAGTTTGCCAAGCAAAGAACTATCGATATGCGTTGGAGCCCGACCAAACCGTTCGAAGCCTTTGATAACTTATTATGGATTATCCAAAAACATAACTTGCAAGATGTAGAAAACTTTCAAGTTAAATTTTATAATTGCCTCCCACCTTTTCTTCTATACTCTATAGATGATTGGATGCTCCTAGGCATTTATTGGCATCCAAATGGAGCGACAACAGGTTTGACCTTAGAATTAGGTAAAACACCAGAGTCGAATGACATATTGGTTCACAAGACCTTTAATGCGATTTGGGATTCGAACACTACCATCACAATTGATGAAATGTCTAATAAATTGCAGACAAGAGGCCCTGGATCGAAGGTGCCGAATTATATGTCTTACCATACCCAGCGATAAATTGTGTAAAAATAATAAACCAAAGATTGTGTGTTTTTCAGGTTAGGATGCTTAACCAATTTATAATAAGTTCTAATTAATTGTCGGCTTCGTCCTTCTCAATATTTTTCCAGAAATCGGAATATTGATCGAAGACTTCACCTTTTAATACATTAGCTAACATACGAAAGTATGATTTAGTGAAAATAGACCAAAGAACAACGAATAAAAATAAAACAATTACTAGAATTATGAAACCAGGTTCAGGACCCGCTTGTTGGTTTAGGGCTAATATCAGAAAAACTAGTGAAATCACAATACATATGTACCCAATTAATGGAACAACAAACTGATAAGATTTCCAACTAATGCTAGACCCATATCCCTTACCAATTTCTAATTTCCCTTTACGTCGATAGACACCCATGCACGTTTCCCAACCACGATAATGTGGTAGCCACTTTTCTTCAATATTGATGGCTATAAATGAAGCAATTCTCATTGTTGTATATGATTGTGTTTGGATTTGAAGGCCGGCAAAATAAAGAATGATCAAAGGGGATAAAGATAATAAACCTGAATAAAGAAACTGAGGGTGGTCACTTGATGAAACTAATTGAATGGAAAATCCAATTAAACCCAACGTAACAGTGATAGCTAATGATAGAGTATTAAGCTGACGGCTGCTTAGATCTAATAGCTCCTGTCGCAAAGTGTTATATTCATTCAAAATGAAATCATTCTGAAAATCACTCGTGCTCATTTTAACCTTCTCTTTAATCTATAAATAGTAGAAATTCACTCCAATCAATAAAGATAGTCTTATTTTAAATAGCGATTAATCTATCCGAAGTTTACCATTTGTTTAAATGTTGATTACTATTCTTCCACATTTTTTTGCAGCCTACTTTATCAGAAAATAGCAATGGATAATTAACAAAAAAGCCACTCATAGGTGGCTTTTTTGCTCGGAATAGTGAAAGGCAATCAAGGGATATTCCTATTCAAACCGAAATAGTCGCTTTCTCGTGCCAGTTTAGGGAGGGGGTCTGATTGCCTTGTTGAGAATCGGTCTGAACTAAAAATATCATACATAAATTTCATTCCGTTTGCAACCCGATTTAAAAATTTAATACTTTAAATTTCAATATCCCCCTCCAGAAAAACAGGAAACAACCCGATAATACAAAAGGCCACCAATAACGGTGGCCTTTTTGTTCGGAATATTAGATAGCAATCAGAGAACATTCCTAATTCAAACCGCGGAAGTCAGTTTTGTGCCAGTTGGGGGAGGGGCTGATTGCCTTTCTGAGAATCGATCTGAACTAACAAAATGGTATCAAAAATTAAGCATTAAACAATACAAATCGTCATCAAAAAGTGTGAAAAAGTGTGAGTTTGTGATTAAGAATACAAATACTCGAGTCGGTTGTTCATTTCTGTCGCAGGCGCATGAGTAATCAACTCTAGTAACCGCTGTAAGGAGAGATCGTGATCCTTCGGATTTAAGATGATGATGCCATGATGGGGTACTTCTTCAATCATAAATGCGAGTTGGAGATCTAAGAATGCTTGCGCATTGTATGTTAAGAGCGTCCGGTTTTGAGAAATAGCAAATTTTAAATGTTCACAATCTGATAAGCCAAAATTGTTAACAGTCTCAGCTGATAATACGTTAAATTCTGAATTGATTAACAATCGGGCAAGGTCACCTTCGAGGATACTTTCATCAAGATACAGTTTAATTTGATCAAGCACCTTAATTGGAGAGGGGAGAATTGGATACACGTCTTTCTTCATTCCTTTTACAACAATAACTATCAATACAAAATATCAATATTTAGAACTTTACAAGTTCTTTCTGGCAGACAATCTGGCAAGGAAACAATTATGCAAAAAAAGCGTGTGGCTATTCCAGCATATTGAATAGCCACACGCTCACTTAGGGAAGAGGGAACAAACTGGGCCGTTTGTCCCGAATAGAAACGGACATCATTTTACTCGCATTTTGTCGTTTAAAAAAAGCAGGTTGCCAAGCTGCCCTTCCCTTCAATCGATGAATCCGTTTGCGTCTGTTCAATCAGAATATCGAAGCAATTATCTCAAACCGTCTTCATTGACATAACCGCTATATAATTAGTTTTATTATAATGAACTCTTGCCTTGTTAATAACCGTTCATTTTATGACAAATCAATAACTTCATACCCCTCTTCCCCTTTTGCAATAAGTCCAACATGAACTAGCTCTTTTAGATAGCCACTGACGGTTGCTCTAGATTTAGAAATGTAGTCTGCCATTTCAATTTGGGAGGCCGTTGGGTTCAATTTTAGAAATTCAATCAGTAATCGCTGGGTTTCATTTAGTAGAAGAATACGTTTATGTAGATTCAGTTCACCAATACGGCCGTTCAGGTCTTCAATAGTCAATTGGCGTTCAGTGATCTCCTCATCCAATTGTGTAAGCGTCAGTTGAAGGTCAGCCACAAATTGACTCAATTCAGCCAATGTTCGAATTGTACCGTTGCGATTTACCCAAGATTCAATTTGGTGCACAAACGTTTCGAACCCAGAGAGTACCGTCAGTGGCACAATCACAGCAATCACTATTGCCCACAGTTCCCCGGTTGAGTGACCTATGTTAAAAGCCACGCTCAGACCCGTGTAAAGAACAATCAAGCACCGACCAATCCACTTTGCGCCTGACTCTCCCATCAGGGAAGCCCGCAGCACAGAGACGCTAAATGCTATCACTGCCATGTCTACAATTACCGGTACAATCCACGACAGCTCCGGGGCTGTGCCGTACGCTTCTGCCAGTTCCCTGATAGCGTTAAATGAGAGCCTAAAGGCTAAAGAGCCAATCATAATAACCAGTACCCCTGAAAGAATGGAGATTAAGTGTTCAGGTGAAACCTTCGATTGCCACTTATCTAGTTCCTGACCTCTATTGTTTGGTTGACTGTTTATTTCTGTTTGAATTGACATACTTCTGAACTCCTCTAAACTGACTTACTTTCAATTGAATTTGGTAACTAATGACAATCTAAAAACTAAATTGCCGCTGGCAGCCCCCTCAAAAAAATTAATCCTAGCTGACCCAAGGTGATATCCTTCTGAATTTGCATTGACACCCCCACCCCGCTATTTGACATGGACTTGAAGTAAATTAGACATCGACCCTTCATCCTAAAGAACAACATCAAAAATAGAACACGCTATAAAAGGAAGCGTCTGCACCAATAGCACAATCGTAGTTTCTACTAAGGCTGAACATGACTCAACGCTCCCCAAACGTTTCGTAGTATCGCTGCTGGATGTTGATGGGGCTATCTTCTTCTTCCTGCTCGTATTGAGGGACTGAGTTAGTTCGGTACTCACTTTGACGTTGACCGCTCTCCCTTGATGATCTTCCTTGCCATATGGGACGTCGACGTCTTCTTGACCGCTGCTGGCTAGTGCGGTTTGGATTCGGAATGACAACCCCTTCAGGTGAATCGACTTGAAAATAAACTATTTCATCATCATCTCCCCCCACCCCATATAGCTGCTCATAACGACTCGTTGGCATTTCACGCACCGGTCGCTCTTGGGTGCGCCGATTGCGTCGCGGTTGTTGAGGCGTGACTGAAGAGAGATCCATCGGAGAGACTCGGCGGGCAAAAGGGTTTTGCGGAAACTGTCCTGCTTCATTGAATGAAGATAAGGAGTTCCCTCTCATCTGTCGCTGCCTGTTTCGCCACCAGTCTCTGGCCTGCTCAGCCGTAAAGGCGCCAGATGCGCCGTAGGCAAAGTTAATAATGTCGGTGGCTATCCAATCAGGGGCATTAGGGAACATTTCATAGATTAGCTGTAAACAGTATCCCACCACATAGCTGGCTGCTTCTTCAGACCAAGTTACTAAGATACAAGCTACGGTGAAAACGGATTGCCCTAAAATAAGCATCCACTCCTCAAGCTGCATCCCATACCCAAAATAGTCGGTGACGCTAATTAGCTCGCCGTTCAATGTAAGGGCGGCCTGACCGGTGAGTATGGTGTTCCACCACGCGTAAAAGGCGGCGATATTGGTGGCCAAATCGACGAGGTTGAACAGAATGGCAATACCGTTCCAGGTGAGAACACCCATGTCACTTTTAGAGGTTCGAGAAATCCCAAAACAGACGAGTGGTCCAAGAGAAAAGAGGATTGCCATCCAAGTTGAATATTCAGGGGTCATCAACACAAAGAAGCGCTCCGTTTCAAAGAAGGACCACAGCGTCGCATTGATGAGGCCATAGAGGAAGAAAAGAGAGGCTATGAGTTTAATGACTCGGCCTGCATTTGAATTGGTTCGTGTCATATCAAAATCCTTTTACCTGCGCGCGAAGGCTTGCCTTATCGCTATAATCGACCAATTACTCCCCCACCCTGTTAGTGGGGTCAGTGGCGTAAGTGGTGGCAGCGGTGGTGGCGGTGGTGGCACCCGAGTAGACACCACTGCTTTTTTGGAGTGGCTTGCCTTGATGGGGGAAGATGTTTTGACCAAGTGGGGTCCAGCGTAGGGGCTTGCGATCACCATCTTCAACGATGAGGCGACATCTTTTTAGAAAGCGAATAAGCGTTTGGGCATTGGGTGGTTCTTTGGAGCGACTAATGCCGACTTGGTCTAGCTGGCGTAACGACACCGTATCGAGCGATCGTTTCCAGCGCATCTCAAATAGGCGCATGATATGTAGGTCTGAGACATCCTCTGGAATCGTGACGAGCTTGCCGCGGTCTAATCGAAAGAAGCCGTTTTCTAATCGAGTCTCTGCTAATGCCCGCCACGATGGGGTCTTTTGGGTAGACGCCCTTTGATAGTAAGCCACGCCTGGACTCCTTTGACCGCGAGTAGGATAAGGATGATAAAGTGTACTCTCTCCATGTTCTTTCTCCTTTTGTATATGATGATGAGATGCTTGATTATTTGAGTATGCAGCGGCAGGCTGTCCTTGTGAATGCCCATCGCTAGAAGGGACTGGCTCACCACTTTGCCCATAGAGAACAGGTTTAGTTTCTGAGACCTCTTCCAGTTCTGAGTCTTCTTCCATGCCCCTTTCATCCCCCTGCCGTTCCTCAATGGAGCGCAAAAAAGCATCCACTAGCTTGAAGCCTGTGCTTGAGAACAGGTTAGTCAGTGTCCAAGCGGTCCCGCCACCAATCATGGCAAAAAACAATCCGACAACGGGAACGGAAGGCCCCCACGTGTGATGGAGCATTTCATATTCCACAAAGCTGGCAATGCCTGCACTGGCAATGGCTGTGCCCCATGCAATCCGATTGTGATAATCAATAGGCTGTTGCTGCCGCTGACGTCGTTTTGCTTCAATAGAGGCAATCACTTGGGCTCGGAGATCGTCGGGATAGGGTTGGTCATAAACCGTCAACGCTGTTGGGTCTTGTTCAGGGTAGGCATCATAATCAGGATGATAGTTCGTCATGATTTCCCTCCGATAAATATAAGATGACATAAGCGTGTAGTGAGTTACTCATAATTAATTATTTGGCTTGATCTGTTCTTGCCTGCTTAAATACAGGTAATCTTGTTGAAATGGCCGTTTCTCTCTATTTTCGTTCTGTGGTTACGGCCGTATTGCGACTCCTTTATGTTTGTCATGTTGACAGTCCTTTCCCTGTTGTGAAACGGCCGTATCTCCCATTTCCTTGTTCGACCTATACGACCGTATTGCTTATTGTGCAGTTCTTAGGAAATGGCAGTTTCCTTACTTTTATATGGCTTGTCGTTAGTGCCTGATTCAGATGGTTCATTTCGCTCTTTAAGTAATTCATCCTCTCTATAATCAGATTGGTTGCTGCCCTGTTTGCTAAGAACTTCTGACCTCGATGGAAACGGCCGTTTCCCTATCTTTTGTGCTCTATGATTACGACAGTTTCTCTAGCCAGTTCACTGCTGTGGATACGGCCGTATCATCTACCCTTCGGTTCTTGTATTACGGCCGTTTCACCTAACGCATTCTTTTTGGATAAAGTAATTAGCTTTAATGCTCGGAAAATTTTTTTATTGTTGCATTCCGTTTTCTGTAAGTAGAAGGGGGTTTTCAACATGTTTAACCCTTTGCTGCCTTAAGCCCTTCACCCTCTAACGAGTTGTCGATACTTTTATCCTTGCAAGAACTGACTTAACGTTGAGCAACCGCCTGCCAGAGCGTGGTGATGCCTCTCTTATCGCGGACCATGTCACCGGTGAAGCGAAGAACCCGCCAGCCTAATAGGGTGGCCGCATTATATTTTTCGCAATCTGCTTCAAATCCCTTGGGGCGGTTGTGACGGCCGTTTACCCAAGTGCCTCCTTCAATCTCTACGGCTAATTTGTCTTCTGGCCAAGCAAAATCAAAGCGCCATCGGCGGAATGGGTGAAAGCGATACTCTTGATCTGGTTCTGGTAGGTTTGTTGACGAGAGAGTCTGTTGAAGAAATAGCTCTTCTAAAATAGGTTGCTGATGCGCTGACTCGCTGACGCTTTCTATCGTGGTTGAGGTTGTTAACAGCTCTGGGTTGAGCTTTACGAGATGGGCTGGTAGTTGGTTGATGTTATCGTACATGGTGCGTTCCTTTTTTCTTGCTGCATGTGACGCTATGTTTGATTTGGGAAATGATGTTGTTGAAATGAGGTTAGGATGAATTCGTTTCCCATCCCCCCACCCTAATGATAGACAATGGCTTCTTTGCCAGAATGGCGATGGATAAAACAGGCTCGTTCTCCATTGTCGCTATTTAGCTCAAATCCAAGATGCATCATGCTCTGGACAAATCGATCCCAATCGGTTAAGTGGGCCACTTTGTGGACACAGAGAAAGAGCTGTTCGGCTTTGGGAAACTTGGCATTGTGTAGGACATAGAGGCGAACAGCATCCATCATGGTATCTGAGCTAAAGTGGGAGAATTGATCTTCAAGGACAAAAAAAGTCATCTCGTTGATCCAAGCATCTGGGTAAGCGCCAATGAGATATTGCAACCAAGCAGGTGCTTTGGATAAGACGGCTTGAACCGCTTGATTTTTGCGTTGAATCGCTTGGGATGGTTTAGATGGCGCTAATGACATGATGAACTCTTTTTTACTCGTTAGATACGGCCGTTTGGGAACCGAACGGCTGCTGATGGCTTCGGACAAACTGTTCTCGCATTTGGGTGTAATTCGCTAAGGCCAAAGTGGCGTTGGAGTGACGACGATATGCTTGGTTGTCAAAAAGGGATTGTTCTGGAAGGGATGCTGGGTGGTGTTGATGGTTGGGTACGATCTGGGCAGGTAAACGCTCCCAGAAAAGACCGGTCCAGCCGTTTTCAATCGATTGATCAATGACCCAAATGGCTTGTTCTTCGGTATGTTGTGCCGCCTTTTTGAGCTGGCGACTTCGCGTGGTTGGTTTAAGGGTTTTGCGAATCTCTTTGCGATGCTGCTCCCACTCTGCCCATTTCTCCTGAAAAGCAAGGGAATCTAAATCTGGTGCAAATTCCTGAATGGCTTTGAGAAAAATGGCGGACTTGTTGCCATTGGTTGATGATTTTTTCGATGGGGGGACAAAGGGGGGATGATTAAGCTTTTTACTTCCCTCTTCCCTTCTTCCCTCTTCCCCTTTAGTCATAGAGCCTCTCAGGGGAGGTGTGATAATTTTGGGGGTGTTTTGTGATGGTGATGTGACGGTATTGTGATCGTGAAGTGATGGTGGTGTGACAATATTGGATTGTTGAGTGTGATAATGATTTGGTTCAATTGTGACAATGTTTGGATCTGTTGAATCTGACTCTGTTTTTGATGGGCTGCTATGTTGGTTCTGTGTTTGGTCAATAGGAGCGAGATTAGATTGAGTCTCATCTTCTGTATTTTCTGTTTTGTTATCTACACCTTCTTCGTCCATGGATAATGAACACTCTGTGATGGAAGGAGCGTGCTCGCTCTCTTGAATAGTGTTTGTCTCTGTTTCGTCTTTGGGCTTGTCTGAATGGGAATGGGCCATCGCCATGCAGGCAGCGAGTTGAGCATGGGTGTTTACAAGCTGATTTTCAATCGTATGGCATCTTTGATTTAGCTGCTCTTCTAACCAGTTGACTTGCTTTTGAACCTGCTGCTCTATGGTCGCCACTTTTTGATTCAGTTCTGCTTCAAAATTCAAGGATAGCTGTGGGTCATGGGAAACGGCCGTTTCTAAAGGTGGTGTAGGCCGGTTTGGATTGGGTTCATGGAAAAGCTTGATGCGGGGGCATTCATAGGGAAGCGTGTAGTAGGTGTATTTCCCTTTTTTCTCTCGAAGCAGGTGTTTATCCTCGACAAGCTTGGTGATGCGCGTGGAGGCAGTGTTGTAATGACAGCCGGAGCGGCTCGCAATATTTCGGAGGGAAGGATAAGCAGGCTCATTCTGTTCCCCGATATCTGTGGCAATGACCTGCATGATGCAGAAATCCATCCGATCCTCATAATCTCCAATTCTTTCTTGAACAGCACGTACATGATTAATAGCCATAATAGTTCTCCTAAAAGTAATCTTCTCTTTCAAAGGCACGAATGAAAGACCATTCGTGATCTCCTTCAACTAGTTCTGTGTATTGCGCATCCAGTTCTGCTTGCCATGGTTGGGTAAGCTGCTGAATGGCATAGTTAAAGATTGTTTCATCTGGCAGATCTGGATGAGCCTTTTTTATTTCGTACCCAATTTCTGCTATTTCATTGGCTTGTTGAACTTCCTGAAATAGGCTAGCTCGTTCTTCATCTACTCCATTAAGTACAGCACGCAGTTCATTTTCATGAGTGAGCTTCAGGGCATTGTTGGCAGAGGTTTGATAGGTGTGTTGAGCTGCCCTCGTGATTTGGCGATAACGATTAAAGGTCAACATAGGCACTTCCCTTTATAAAGTGTTGATATTCGTTGAATAAATCCCGTTAGGGATTGTAAGCAATATCGAATATTCGATATTGAGTATTCTACACAAAAGTGCACATTAATCAATATTGCTTAATCAATATCGATATTGTCATAATTTTTCAAATCTTTAAAATCAGGATATGCAAGAAGATTCTGAAGAATTTATTACTCAGCGTGGACAGCCTTCGTTGGAACAAATAACAGGTAAAGAAGCAAAACATTATACATTTAAGCTTCTTCAGGAACATTATGATGGATTAGAGAGGCGAGCGAAGGATGGAAATATATCTGTGGCTGAGTACTTACGTCGATTAATAGCAAATCATTTGGCAGAAAAAAACAAATCGTAAGTCATTTATTTTTTGGAGGTCTTGTTTTCATAAGAGATATTGCTAAGAATCTAATTGGGACCAAATTCTTTAGAGGGGTTAGGACTTTTAATGCGTCTAGGATCATTTGTTGAATAGATACATCTGATAGGTTCCTGTTTCCTTAGAGGAGTTGAAATATAATGTTTATTGGCATAAGAACAATTACCTCCATGTTTCAGGACTTGAAGCTCCTTATGAAGGGTTGAATCTCCTACGTATGAACAGAATTCTCCACAAATATATATTCCTTCAACAATTCCACAAAAACAAAACCCTAACTCACCTCTAAAACTGTTCACTCTTTTGATCGATGACGGATCCCGTCTATAATGATTCAAACTTCAAGTCAGAGGAAACAATGCCAATAGATACGATGCGCCTTCAAATAGAAATCCTTGATAGGTTCAACCTCAGCCAACTCAGTCTTCTATGTGGAGAGTTGGAAATTAATCATGAAGACCTGACTTGGGGCAACCGTCCTGAATTGGCGAGAGAATTAATTAGAGAATGTAAAATGACTAATCGATTATATGAATTGATTGTTATTTGCAAAGCAAAGCGCCCCATGGTTGATTGGGATAAATTTAATAATGAGCTTAAAGACGGTGAAGAAACTGTAGATAGCTTAGATATTCAAATGTTAAATCAGCAAAAAAAGAATGCCAAAGAATTAATTTATCAAGAAAAACCAATCAAAAATCCATCAATTCTCAGAATTATGGAGCAAATAATAACAGGACTATCAAAATTAAATCCAAATTATGAAAATAAGAACGATGAATTTGACCTTGTTCTAATAGATGCTATCGAAAAGTCTAAAGAAATCGTCACTCAGTTTGCTCGATTAGCTTCAGATATATCCAAAACGAATAATTATGAGTCGAGTCGCATTTTATTTAATATGTTTGAGAAGATTCTAGAAGAATATTATCCTAAGAAAGGGAATAATCTTTATCGAGATATGGACTTTGATTTTTATAATTTTATTGGATATGAATTGTTTTTAATTTATATCTCATTCCATATAAGAGAAAGAAAGTGGGGATTCTTGGCAGATCTTCTTGAGGAAGAATATTATGTAATCAATGGACCTGTTGGAAGGTCTGATTTAATTCCTTACTACTTTTTATCTGAAAAAGTTGATTTGTTGTTAGTTCATGGTAGAAAATTCAAGAAAAAACCTTTGTTAGTTCAAGGAGAAATTTTACGAAAACGTTATTCAAATGGTGAATTGGGTAGATTGATCTCATTTGAAAATTTACTCGAAGCTGATTTTTTCCTGTTTTTTCGGGAAGGTATTAATTGGATCCCTTGGAGTTTGATTTATTTAGGTACATCTACTCCTAGATTTTTGATTGAAACAAAAAGAAAAAAGCGAGCTGAAGAGTTATTGCCTGCACTAAAGGCTGAACGAATAGATGAACTTCGTGAACGAATTCCAATTAGGAAAGAGGAATTCAAGGAAATATTTAAATCCTCAATTTTAAAGCATCATTTTCTAAGTGATTTTGATAGTTCAATTATTGGAAGTAAATTGTAAAAATACGTTCTGTTTGCAATTTTTCATTAAGATATCAAAATTCGCTTATTTACCTTTGGAGAATAAACTCAAACTTTTCCAATACTTATCGAAGTTGAAATTTTGAAAATATGACATTGTAGTTGCGAAATGACCTCTAAGTCACCTAACACCACAATTGCCAAGCCATTGAAGCAAGAGTTCTATACCCAATTGAATAAACATAAACCTGCACAAATCACGTATAATGAAGTAGCTACTGTCTCATTGAAGATTCTTCTTCATAATAGAAGGTTAGACTTGCGTGTTGGCAACGTGACATCTGAAGCTACAAACTTCTTATAGGTCCCTGTATTCTTAGAGAGGGTTAGACATTGTTGTAGCACCAGATGACAAATTACCCGCTTAGCAAGGGATGAAACAATTACCTCCACTTACGCTCTACATGGTTTCGTATCAGGACTTGAACACACATCCAGACGCTTCTCTCTCAGATATGGCAGAAGAAATAGAACGGTCAAATCAACTGCTGGTGTTTATGTATCCGAGTTGCAAGCGTCTAATCGGCTCGATAAAAACGGGCAAGGATGGGAAGTAATGTTGAATTCTGGCTGCTGAAATTATGGAGTCCTTTCCGAATTGAGGCATTTAGTTTTGGTACGTTCTCATCCTTTCTGGGTTTAACTGAAATCAGATGACCATACTGATTTTTCAAACAAAGAAAAGTCAGGTCGTGACCAATCAAATTGCCAATCATGAATTTGTCCTCATTCAGAAATCATTTCTCCGGCTTATTGCCTCTGTTTTTCGATTAGATTAGCCCTGAGCAACAACCGTTTTGACTTATATTCGATTGTTTTTAAATTCTGTTTGATCGTGGCCACTTCGGTGGAATCAAGGCCCCTGGTAATATCTCTATCCACAATTTTTTCGTGAGCATTGTTTACAACATTAGTTATTTGTTGAAAAATCCGGCGAAGTTTTTTGATTTTTCTCTCTTTAGCAATAAGAAGAAGTTGTTCTTCAAATTCGACAAGTCCCGAACGTGCAAGCATTTCATGATCACTTTTCAGGCGCCCATTGAGAGCTTCAAGTCCACTTAAGAAAAAAATGCGACTATCACCTCCAGATAGAAATTGTGAGATCATGTCTGATGCAAATACTTTGAATTGCTCTTTCTCTTTCTGCTTACCTAATATATCCCATTTAGAAATTACTATAAGAGTTTCCACCTTTGAGTCATGCAAAAGAGTCAGAAATTCGCGGTCTAATCTTGATCCTAATCCATGAACATCCATCACCATAATAACAACATCAGTCAATGGTAGAATACGATTCCAGTCTGGGGATTCTGATGTTGCGTTTAATCCAGGGGTATCAATAATAACAATATCATCTCTGCAAAACTCAACAGGCAGAAAAATCTCGATTTTGTCAATCATTGGTTTCCGATTATCCTCAACAGCATCCTGATTTCTAGCTCCAGAAAAAAGACGAATATCTAAGGTGCTAAAATCCTCCAATTCACTAATCGAGATTTCTCTTGGAGAATCCTCTTCATTCTCAAAGTGAACAATGACCTGTTCAGAATCTCCCCATTTAATCTCTGTAATGACACCTGTACTTGGAGTAGATTTTCTAGGCAAGATATCATTGCCTAAAAACGTACTCACTAAAGTAGTCTTACCACTATTAAATTGACCAGAAACGAGAATTCGCAACTCTCCGCTGTCTAAATTAGCAATCTGGTTCCCAATGTTCCTATACTCTTGCTTTAATCCTAATCTCCGCAAGACATCTTGAAGCTCTAGTAATAGTTCGAAAACCTCATAATTGCTCTTATATTTATTATTGTTAGCATTGTACAGTGACCATTGTGACATATATTCGATTGTTTTTAAATTCTGATTGATCGTAGCTAATTCGGTGGAATCAAGGCCGTTGGTAAGATCCTTATCAGCTATTTTTTCGCGAGCATTGTTTGCAACATTAGTCATTTGTTGAAAAATCCGACGAAGTTTTATGATTTTTCTCTCTATAGCAATATATTGAAGAAGTTGTTCTTCAAATTCGATGAGTCTCGAACGTGCAAGCATTTCATGATCACCTTTCAGGCGCCCTGCTAAAGCATCAAATCTACTTAGGAAAAAAATGCGACTTTCACCACCAATTGTATATTGGGATAATTCTTCCAAGACAAATTTTTTCAATACCTTCTTTTCGTTCTGCCTAAGTAAATGAGATACAGTTACAGCAAAAAAAATTTCTACCTCTGAATCGTGCAAGAGACTCAGAAATTCGCGGTCTAAGTTTGTTATTAAATTAGAAATATCCATCATCATAATAACAACATCAATCAATGATAGAGTTTGATTCCAGTCTGGTAATATTGCTGGTTTGGGAGCGTCTAATCCAGGGGTATCAATAATAACAATATCATCTCTGCAAAACTCAACAGGCAGATAAACTTCGATCTTGTCAATCATTGGATATCGATTATCTTCAGCAGTATCCTGATTTCTGGCTCCAGCAAAGAGCCTTGAATCTATGGAACTAAAATATTCTAAACCATCAATTGGGATTTCTCTTGGGGAATTGTCTCGTTTCCCAAAATGAATCATGACCCGTTCAGAATCTCCCCATTTAATCTCTGTAGTGACGCCAGTAGTTGCTGTAACATTAGTAGGTAAAAGTTCTCTGCCTAAGAGTGCATTTATCAAGCTGCTTTTTCCTGTACTACATTGACCAGAAACGAGAACTCGCAACTCTCCGCTGTCTATATTAGCAATCTGGTTTCCTATATTCCTATGCTCTTGCTTTAATCCTAATCTCCGTAAGACATCTTGAAGTTCGACCAATAGCTCACGAAACCGATCTGTGTTGTTGGTTTTCGACAAAGCAGTGTAGATTTCAGGTCTGTTTTCCCAAGATACCCAAGGTCTTAATACTTTACATTGTTCGATCAAACTATTTTTTAGCCCATGTCTGGAGCAATATGAAACAAGTTCCCTTGCTTTGTCATCAATTGTATCGCCTGAGAGGCTTTCATGGTTGATATTGAGATCAAAGCATAGATTTCTGAGTTCACTAATATTAAAATGGGTAATTAACTTGTGACGAAGCTCATTCTCGTTCATGATTAAATGATTATAGATGGATCTTTTTTTCCTAAGAAAAGGCTAGTTATTTCAACTGTTGCACACCTTTTTACATATTATCTTGTAAAACTTGATATATTATAAGTGATTCAAGCATCAAAGTCAGTCTGGAACAATTAACACCTTGCTACTTTATATGGTTTTTTCCTCAAGACTACACCTAAAAAATAACCTTTAAGTTCTCCCTCCACTTCAATTTTAAAGAAACAAAATTACAGGACATGCCCTTACCGCATGTTCAATAGCCCTGCCCTGCCCTTTGACGCAGGAAAGGAAAATCAATCATGAAGAAAGCAAACAAAACTATATCCATTATCAGCGCCGTACTGGTGCTGTTCCTAGATTCCAGTGCGTTCCTGTTATCCTTTGATGCGCTTCAAGCCTTGGCTGTAGAGGTTGGCGTAGAAGAAAAACGAGCGTGGCTCTACCCTGCCATCATTGATGGTGCAGTGATCATCTTTAGCCTTCACGTATTACGTGCCAATCTTAGCCAAGATAAAGCCACCTATCCTTGGGGCTTGGTTGGAGCATTCACCTTATTGAGCATTGCCTTGAATATCGTTCATGCTCAACGGAATTTTCTCGCTCAATTGCTGGGGAGATTTCCCCAATTATCTTGTTCCTGTCATTTGAATTGCTAATAAGCCAGATTTAGGCAATGAGCGTCCTAGCAAATACGGTACGCCGTTTAGAAGAATTGGAAACACAGGCTCAGGATAAGACGACAGAATTGGACGCGATGACCGAACGCATCGACCAGTTAGGCCAAGAAAAGGAAACTCTATCCGCATAAATCGAAACCCTACGTCAGCAAAAAACAGCCGAAACGCCGTCCGATACTGGCAATATCGCACATGCAAGAGAGGCCAGAGCGACAAAAAAGGCAAAAGCTATGAATTCATTATTGGTGTTCTTCGGCGAACACCCGAACGCCTCACTGTCCGAAATGGCTGTAGAAATTAGACGGTCGAATACGAGGGGTGACAACAAAGGGAGAGAAAAAATAACGACAAGGGCGTGAAGGAGACCGGAGCGCATGGCTCGAC
>JANQSK010000546.1 GCA_028284105.1 Anaerolineae bacterium | reverse complement strand
CGTGCGTGAAGCACCTCCGTTGCTCGGTGAGGATAGTGATGCGGTTTTAATTGAGAAGCTGGGTTTAGATGCGGAAAAGATAAAGGTGTTGAAGGAACAGCGAGTTATTTAAACAATCTAATGAAAGCGGCGGCTGAGCTTGTCGAAGCCAAAGCGTTTTGTGTCATTGCGACTTCGACAGGCTCAGTCTCCGTGTAGTTGGTATTTACGGCCGTTGCGGGGCTTTGTCTGAATCGTGTTGGGGGATGTACCACCAGAAGTTGAGCGGTTTGGCGGGGTTCATGGTGCGCAAACCTTTGTGGGTTGCAAGACTAACCCCAAGCCGTTTTCTTTTACAATGCTGATTTAAGCTGTGGATGATTTGGCATCGTTCAAGGTCTGAATGACTCAATGACTCTTTGGCAGCTTCAGGCTCTTTTTGCCAAAGACGAATTTTCTCATAACAGGCGCGCGAGTAAGAGGCCATCCCAACAAATAGATCGGCCAATTGAATAAATGGCTCCTTGTCAGAATCACATTGAACAATCTGATTGATTTGAAAGGTTTGCTTGAACTCAATAATAGCGTTGTTATCGAGGTAGTCGTGTAAAGTTTGCCAAGCAACGGCCGTATGTTCATCGGGGCATAGTTGCCAAACGGCCGTATCCGGCCAGCGAGCTTGCAGCACATTTCGAAAGAGGTGGTAATACATGCGCTGTAAGTTGGCAATACGATCAGGTTTCAGGACACGATGCCGCTTGTCTTGAATATCCCACGTCAAAATATCCAAGCGCATCTGCTTGTTTTGTAAACATTCTAAAGTGAGTTCAATCATTTTTAGGGCAGCAAAGCGCCGTTTTGCACTGTGGAGGCGCGACCATTTAAATTCGTCTACGCGTGTTTCGTCTAAGATGTTTTGATATTGATGGCGAAGGGGGGAAACGGCCGTTTTTTCCATGCTCACTAAGGCAATCCCCGGAAACGCACCCCGATTGTAGTTTGTCTCATCAGCAAAAGCGATGTGTGTAAAAGACATACCCTCATTATAGGGGATTTTGACCCTGATTTGGCAACGAATTATTGAGAATTTGAGACGGAGCTGGGTCGTTTAATCTATGGTTACATTTCGTGCAACAGGGCCTGTTTCCGTTTCGACGCGTTCAAATTTTACGGCCGTTCCAACTGGTAAACGGCGATAACCTTCCCCAGGAATGGCGGTGAAATTGAAGAAGATTTCTTCTCCTTTTTCATTTTGAATAGTGCCGTTACCTGATTGAACATTGAAGGTATGAATACGGCCGTTTTCAACTGGATAGCCACTTTCACCAAGAGTGGGAGCACCGTCTAACCACGTTTGCTGAGGAATCCGAATTTGGGTGACGTGAGGGTCTGTGTAGGTTTCGTAGCCGTAGTTTGAAAACTCTGACATGATGCTGCGTAAATCTTGGCGCAGCTCATCAAGAGAAGGCCGGCCAATGTAAAACCAGCCGTTGTATATGGAGTGGACTGTTAAATCTGGTTTTAAAACAAAGGTGTAAGGTTGGGGCGGATACGCATATTCCCCTTCGGTTTCATCAAGGATATTGATTGCTTTGATGAGCTCCCGTTTTTTATCAGATAAAAAAGGCCAGTTTGCGCCAAGTCCTGCTCGAAATGCGGCTTGAACTAGGGGGGGCTGGACAGATATAGCCACCATTTTGCAAAAATTTACTCGCAATTCCTGTTGAAATTGAACGAGTTGCCGCATTTGGACATTATCACGTGGACAATAAAAGCCGCGATAAAATACAACAATGAGTGGATAACCATCACTAAATTTGAGTCGTGTATCAATACTGCTAGGAGCGGTGAGATTTGACAGGGTGATGGGGTGATTTTCATGATTGGGTAATGTCCAATCAGGGAATGTATCGTTGAGTTTAAGCGAAGTAGTCATCGTTTTATTCTTTGATTAGTGCGTCAGCTGCAGCTAATCCTGATAAGGCTGCCCCTTCAACACGTGCTTCTTGAAAGGCATCTCCGGCAAATGCTAATGGGGGTAAATTGGAGGCGAGGAGTGTGCGCTCTGGATGGAGCACTTTGGGTTGAGCATACCGCCAGCGATGAGCCTGAGCCTCTTTGATTGTGGCATCTGAATCGAGCAACGGCCGTAACCCGGCCAATAGCGCCTCGATTTTCTCTTCTTGGGGAGCGTCCCAAATTTCCCAGCTTTTTGCTTCATTGGCATGCACTGTGACTAACTGAGCATCTGGAGAAATGCCTTTGCGCTGATTATTGGCAATCCATGTAAATGTATGATCTGGACGTTGCAATGCACCCGGTTCAGGTAGATTGACTTTCCCATCAACCCAGAACATGCCCGCCACACAGGGGGAATAAGCAATCTTTTCTAAGGCAGATCGATCAGTTTCGGTCAACGACACTTTGCCACTGTCTAAAAGCGCTAGGGATTGAGGAACGGGGGGCGTCAGTAAAAGGTTGCTTGACTCAAAAACATCACCGTTTTCTGAGATGGCCATCCAGCCATCCCCTTTTTGCTCAATTTGGGTTAATTTGCAAGTTAGTTGGATATCGAATCGTGGAGCAAGAGCTTTGGAAACGGCCGTCATGCCATTTTTGCCAGCATAGCGTGGATAGCCATCCTGTTTGGCCGGTGTATTGGGATCATGAGACCAACCAGATGCCCATTGAAACACCGAACCATCTGCAACCCACTGATCCACATATTCTTTGAAGATAGGGGAGCGAACGGTGAAAAATTGCGCGCCGTGGTCTGCGCGACCCGGGCCAATTCGTCTTGTGGCCATCCGCCCACCAACACCTCGCCCTTTATCGACAATCTGGACAGTGAATCCAGCTTTTTGTAATTTATCAGCGGCTAGTAAACCAGAAATGCCAGCCCCAACGATGAGAATGTCTTTTTTAGTCATATGTTTTTTTATTTTTATTGAATTGGAAATCGATGAATGTCATTTTATCAGAGGGACGAAATCGGCCAAAGAGACAGTTTTCTTTTTTAGGAATTTGTTCATACTAGGGGCATGAAACCAATCATCAATGTGAAACAACTACAGAAGGTGTACACCATCAACGAGCGCGAAGCGGGTGTCGCTGCGGCGGTGAGAAGTCTATTCAAACGTAAAACGCGCGATATTGTGGCGGTTAATGAGATTGACTTGCAGGTAAGGCAAGGGGAGATTGTTGGCTTCTTAGGCCCAAATGGGGCTGGCAAAACGACCACTTTGAAGATGCTATCTGGTTTATTGCACCCTACATCTGGCGAGGCCAACGTGTTGGGATTTTCCCCTTGGGAACGCCAACGGCCGTATCTGCGCCAAATGACGCTCGTGATGGGGCAGCGGAATCAGCTTGTGTGGGACATTCCTGCAGCCGATACGTATGAACTGCATCGCGTTGTCTATGAAATTCCAGACCAAACTTTCAAAGAGACGATGGCTGAGCTCGTTGAACTTCTTGATTTAAGCCAGCTCATTTACAAACCGGTGCGCAATTTGAGTCTTGGCGAACGGATGAAGTGTGAGATTGCGGGGGCCTTGCTTCATCGACCCAAAGTATTGTTCTTAGACGAACCCACCATCGGGCTAGACGTAACCGCCCAGCGCAAAATTCGGGAATTTATTGCCGAATACAATGACCGTCATGAGGCAACTATCATGCTCACAAGCCACTATATGGCAGATGTTGAAGCACTTTGTAAACGCGTGGTTGTCATTCATCATGGCACAATTTTATTTGATGGTGCGCTTTCGGAATTAGTCACGAGGTTCTCGCCATATAAAATTATTGATG
>JANQSK010000917.1 GCA_028284105.1 Anaerolineae bacterium | reverse complement strand
ACCAAACTGCTCTGTAAGCGCCTCATCTCCAATGGCGCCGAACCCTAGCGGGTCGGGCCATAGCGAAAATCCTGGCATCGACAAGGCCGCGCCGGGATTGCTTTGGAAAGAATGACGAGGGTCTGTGCTGATAGTGACAGGAATGCCGAGGCGGCTCTCTTCGGCAAGCTTTTGGATTTGGTTGTGCCAAACGGCCGTTGCTTGGGCACTTGGTGCAAACAGGATATTGAAATGGGTAATATGACGATCGCGCAACATCGTGCGAGGTGTGAGCGGAGGCCCAAACGGAGGTGCGGCATCAAAATCCCCCGGCATAATCATGGCGTGCATGAGCAGCCCCGCTTTTTCAGCGACGGTCATTTGCCCAAGTAAATCTTCAACGCGTTCCTCGATGGGGAGGCGGGTATCCTCATAGGGGTCTAAACGGCCGTTTTTGTTTAAATCACGATATTCAAATCCATCTGCAGTTGGCATGGTTCCTTCCTGATTCTATTTTGGAGGAACCATTTTATGGGTTGATAGGGTTTTTGGGCAAGAAGTGAGTCTAGATCGCTAAGGACAGGCGTCGTGTCTTCACAATTTAATCGGCTTCCATAATTCCCGAATAAATTCAAACCTTTTTGATATCTATTGCGCCGTTGTTAATTAATTCCAAAGCTCTTCGATCAGTGTGATTTAATTTTGCCTTTTTTCTTTTGCCATTTGGGTCAACATAGCCAATGGTGATGGGATTCCCAGAGGTGTTTGAGATAACAATAATTTTAGATTTGCTAGACATTCGATTTTCTCCTTATACCAGTGCAATACTTTTTCTTGTATCAATTAACTGCTGTGTAATTCAGAGATTATTTAACGGCCGTAACCAAAGCGTAACCACTATTTCGAAATCTGTTGCTAATTTTAGATTATTGGGCTGAGCACAAAAATAGTTACAGCTCGAGTACGCCAGTAACGGCCTAAATAATTTTAAATCGCAAATTGAATATCTAACTCGTTCTCTGATAATGCCCAAAGATTGCTGCTAAGTTCTTTGTCAAATGCTTTAGGAGGGAGGTCAACCTTTCCTGGTTTTCCAGTGTATTCGTCTTTGCCAGTCGGACCAATAAAATCACCTGCTTTTACACCTTGTTCTAATGCCGCATAGACTAAGGATTCTGCTCCTTGGGCAGGTCTAGAGATATTTAGGGCAGAGCTGAACATCGGCACCGCGAGTATGATTGGAGCTATAAATTGAATGAATGGTGGCATATTACGCATTAAATCAGTGCCGGACCGACCAGGATGCACCACGATGGGCTTCACATTTTTGCCAGATTTTGCCAAGCGGTCCTTTAACTCCATCGTAAATAAAATATTTGCCAATTTGCTTTGTTGATAGGCCACCATTCCCGAAAGACCATAAAGTTGAGGTCCTTCATCATAGGTTCCCTCGAAATTGATATTGTCAAAGTGAATGTCTGCTGTTTCTCTTTTTCCTGCAAAGCTAGAAACATTGACAATTCAAGTTTCAAAATCCTGGTCGAGTTTATCGAACAGCAAAGATGTCAAATAGAAGTGGCCGATATGATTCGCGTCAAATTGAAGTTCAAGATTGTTTGGCGTAATCGTGTAATCTGGCCCCATGACACCTGCATTATTAATCAATAAATCCAAATGATCATGTTGTTTGGAAAAGGTATCGACAAAGTCGCGGATAACCTGCCGATCGATCAGGTCTAACTTGATGAATTCCAGCTTAGCTGTGGGCTCACTACGTTTCATTCGTTTTATAGCGTCTTCAGCTTTCTCTTGACTGCGGCAACCTAAAACAACTGTGTATCCTTCTTTAGCTAGCGCTAAGGATGCTTCATACCCTAGTCCCGTGTTGGCTCCTGTCACAATAGCAGTTTTCATTTCTATACTCCTGAAAAAATTAAAATGGAGTTTGTAACTCCTATGATTATTAACACAATGCTGCCAGTATAACGCTGTAATTTACACTTTTGAATAGATAATCCCGCCAGAAATTTACACAAAACTATAAATCAATGCTGAAATGTTTGAGATCGGTGCGTAGTTACATGTATACTTTGATAAAGATTTTGGAGTAAAAATGAAAAGCATAAAAAGTCGACAAAATGAATTTCTGGAACTGCTCAAATATCATGCTACCCAAGACGGCGTTAGTCCAACATCGATCCCTAATTTACATATCTTTCGTATTTCCCATTTAAGCGAACGAAAACCGCAAGTATATCCGCCAGGAATCGTGATTGGTGCCCAGGGTAGAAAGAATATTTATCTCAAAGGGAAGCGATATGGTTACGGCCGAGGCTATATGATCGCATCTTTTTTGTCGATTGGGGCCTTGTGCGAAGTGGTTGAGGCTAGTCCAGAGGAACCGCTCTTGGGGATTGGGATCACAATGGATCTCAATCGAATTTCCCAGATGATTGTAACGATGGAGCGATTTGAACCATTCACGAACAAATCGGATACTCAAGATTCTTCGGCCATTTTTTCGGGGCCGATCAAGGAGAATTTACTTGACGCAGCCACTCGACTATTATTGGCTCTGGATAGCCCTAGCGAGGCAGCAATTTTAGGGGAGTCCATTGTGAATGAGATTTATTTTCGGATATTGAGTGAGGAACAAAACGGCCGTTTGCGATATTTACTCCAGCAGCGCGGCCAAATTCAGCAAATTGCGAGAGCTGTAGAGCATTTGCAGCACAATTTGGACAAACCGGTGTCCGTGGATGAATTAGCAAGTTTGGTCAATATGAGCAGCTCTGGATTTCACAAAAAATTTAAGCAGGTCATGCATTCTTCACCGCTTCAATATGCTAAAACAATAAAGCTAAATCGCGCTCAAGTTTTCCTGATGGACGGTAAGAGTGTAAGCGAAACAGCATATATGGTAGGTTACAATAATTTGGCACAGTTTAGCCGAGAATATAAACGGTATTTTGGGACATTACCGTCGGCTGCTATGCATAATGCAGATTCTTCAAATCAATTGCAATATTCTCTGTATTCGCCTTGAGTTTTATGGGAGTAACGGCCGTGTTATTCCCCTGTAGATTGCCGGGAAGCCATTAGATGTTTATGCCTGAGAAGCTGTTTATTCAACTGATTTGAGAAATTCTAAAATCTCTTTTTGACTGAAATGGTCAGCGTGTTCCATAGCAGTTTCAATTATCTCAGAGGGACCAAAAGCACGCATGAACGGCTCAGGATAAGCGGTAATCGCTTCGGGTAGCAATTTTCCTTCAGCGTCAAAACATTGTTTGACGAGTTCTAATTTCCCCAAGGCTGAAGCGGAAACAATATTGTCGATACGAGCACCCCCATCAACTAAAGCTTTGATAGCATCGGGGTATTGAAACAGCAAAGCACACGCAAGTGGATACCCATCATCTTTCAAACCGTTCACTTTTGCCCCAGAATCGAGAAACAGCGTCACAAGCTCACCTTGTAATCCAGCGATAGCTGGAAACTCACTCGTCACCAAAGCGACCAGTGGCGTCGTTGCTGGTTCATCTCCAATCGTGGCATCGACATGGCTCTCGTTTTCAATAAGAAATGTGGCGATTTCAACAGCATTAGGTGGTGTTTTCTGCATGTCATCTTCAACAGGACCATTTGCGCTCACATAATGAAGCAGCGTTGCACCATGCTCTGGCGACCGAGCTGTGATGAGCTCGGGCTCATTTTTGATAAGCGTTTGGAGGGTCTTGAGGTCACCGTTTACGATGGCTTGTGCGGCTATCTGAAAAGAGGACAAAACTTCCTACCTTTTTGCAACGTTTGAAACAGTGGTTGATTTAGCACGTTGTTTTCGTTTGTTATTTGCTTTTTTGCGAAGATGATAGGTGAGGGCTAAGGCGATGCAGTCACTCAATTCTGCAACGGGTATTTCATCATTTTCATCAAAAATGATGCTACGATTGCCACCATATTTAAACTCGGTTGGGTATTTTTCTCTGAAAGATTCAACAAGGTTTGTGGTGCATTTTAAATAGATCGCATATTGTGTTTCGTTTTTTTCTTTCCAATCGATCCTGACGGTGCTGCCACTTTTGGTTTTTGGCGTTAAATAGCTTGGCTCGCCCCATTTTAGGGTTTCTTCAATTTCCCCAACCCCTTCAGTCGCAACGGCCGTATCCAGAATAAGCTGGCGTAAAAACAACAGCTTCTTTTTCATATTTTCTGGGTACTTTTCAAAAACGGCCGCGACTTTTGGATTTGAGATTTGAGATGGTTTCATTCAGTGTATTCTAGAACATTAGTTCCTGTTTGGCAATGTCTTTTAATTTGCTGAGGCTGAGCACTCCACAAACTCACCGAAAGCCAATGCGATTGAGTCTACGGCAATTCAGATGCAGTTAAACGGTGAACTGGAGGACCATATTCTGTGTAGTTTTTGGAAAATTCGATTAAGTATTCAGGATTAATTTCAATAAGGGCTTGTTTTTTGCGGCGGCTCCAGCCTTGGACTTGTTTTTCGCGATGAAAAGCGTCTTCTATATAGTCAAAAGGTTCGCAGTAGACGAGTTTGACGGGCCCATGCTTTTTGGTGAATTTTGCGCCAAGATCGTTTTGATGCTCCCAAAGGCGTCTGGGGAGATTGTTTGTGCTTCCCGTGTAGAAACGGCCGTTTGCACATTCAAGGATGTACATGTAATTGGTCATTAGATTTTCCTTGGCTGAG